>CAIMDH010000023.1 GCA_903839715.1 uncultured bacterium | reverse complement strand
GTCACCGCCATAAAGGTAGCCCGTCACGTCCTTCTTTAAAGCTGAGAGCGAACGAGAAGCAATAATCTTACCTCGCACTTTTGCCTGAATCTTAGTCACATATTGTTGTCGAGGAAGGTTGTCATACAACTTATCTACTGTTGCCCGGGCATCGAATTCAGCTCGTCTATCTCCAACAACTCGAGAAAAGGCCGTAATTAATTCTTCAGCCACCAATACATCGAGCCGCACCACGTTGGCTGGTCGCATTTCAGCAATTTCGTATGACAATGAGGCATAACCACTAGTGACATTTTTGAGCTTATCAAAAAAGTTACGCATTAGTTCGCGCAGTGGCATCTCTACCGTCACGAGATTACGACCATCGGTAAGTACCTCAGTCTCAAGCACGGCTCCTTCATGATCAAAAAGTAGATTCATGATGTTCCCCACGTACTCTGGAGGAGAAATAATCTGTCCAAGTAGCCACGGCTCACGAACTGTACATTGCACTCCGTACTCAGGAAAACGAGTCGCCGCATAGATAGACTCTACCCTTCCGTCAGGAAACGTAATCTCGTACGCAATTGAAGGTGAGGTAATAATAATTTCGATATCAAACTCCCGACGTAACCGCTCAGTCACAATCTCAAGATGGAGCATTCCTAAGAAACCACAACGAAAACCACGGCCCAGTACGCCAGACGACTCCTCTTCATACGAAAGTGAAGAATCTGAAAGTTTTAGTCTATCGAGTGCTTGCCGCAAGATCGTAAAGTCATCCTGACTATCTGGAAAAACTGATGCCCATACTACTGGTCTGGCTTCTTGATAACCAGGCAGTGCTGGTGCCTGGCGCTTTTCGAGCACCAACGTATCACCTACAGTCGCAACACCCGGCTCCTTAATACCAGTGACGATATAGCCAATTTCTCCTGCCTTAAGCGAATCTACCGGTACTTCAGCTGGAGTAACCATTCCTACTTCAAGCGCCACAAACGTTTTACCACTAGCCATAAAGCGTAGCTGGTCCCCTTTCTTCACTTCACCATCAAACACACGCATAAACACAATCACCCCACGGTGATTGGAGTATTGAAAGTCAAAAATTAGACCCCGGTACGCATCGAGTTCAGTATCGCGTGGTGGCGGTATCCGTTCACAAATTGCCTCGAGTAAATCCGGCACACCATCACCAGTCTTACCCGATACAAGTAATATATCTTCACGGGCGCAGTTGAGCATTTTCATCACAGAGTCACCAACTTCTTCTGGACGAGAATGACCCATATCGGTCTTGGTCAATACTGGAATGATAGTAAGTCCTTGTTCCTTAGCCATCTGGAGTGTAGTCAGCGTCTGAGCCTGAATTCCCTGCGTACTATCAATCAAGAGCAGTACCCCTTCTACTGCTTTAAGCGCACGTGACACCTCGTAGGAAAAATCGATATGCCCAGGCGTATCGATTAGATTTAACTGGAACTCCTTACCAAGATGCAGGTACCGCATCCGCACTGGCTGCATTTTGATGGTAATACCCCGCTCACGCTCTAACTCCATAGAGTCGAGTACTTGCTCTTTCATTTTACGGTGTTCAACCGTTTTTGTATGTTCAAGCATGCGGTCAGCCAACGTAGACTTACCGTGGTCAATATGCGCAATAATACTAAAATTTCTAATCTGTCGATCCATATGTACCAGTACTCTACCCTACTCCAACCGCAAAAACTAGAGGGTGTCTTGTTGTGGAGCAATAACGTCGGTTTTAAATATTTTTGAGTGATATGAACGATAAATCTCATTTAGTTCACGAGAACCAAGAATATAATACGCCCCGAGGGCACCAAGAGCACCTACAAGGCCAGCAATGACGCCTTGAAGCATAATACCCACGAAAGACTCTTGATTGATACCATCTACTAAGAAAATAAGGGTAGCGTACGCAGTGAGTGCGGCCACGAGGGCAGCCAAAATTGCTTCCGCGAACTGACCCCAAAAATGTCCTACTTGCAAATTAAATTCTCGTATACTCATCGCCAGCAGTACACCCATTTCCACCAGTACTCCAAACACAAAAGCAATTGCCAACACCAATACTTCAGTACCCACCACTCCATCCAACCGGAATAATGACTCAAAAAATACTTTACACTCTGGGTACGCTGCTACCAGTCGCAACCCTAAAAACGCAGTACCTAATGACACCGCTGCACCAGCCAGTGCTACGAGTAGTGGTGTTCTGGTTTTACCACCAGCGTAAAATGTACGAACTAATAGTAAGAGCATAGACTGCGCTGTCAGAGCAATAATAAATAATGCTAACACCGCTGCAGTCAGACGTGTGTCACTCCAATCAAACTCGCCACTTCCAAGTACCACTCGCACGATTTGTGCTCGAAGTACAATCACGAGTGCGATAATAGGCAGCGACCAAAATAAAACATGGCGAAGTGCCGTAACGACATGTGTACTAAAAGTCTTATGATCTTGTTTAGCAAAGAGATCTGCCAGAACTGGAAATGCTGCTGTTGAATAACTAGCACCAATAATAGCCAATGGTACTGATTGTAAGTTGAAAGCAAACTGAAAAACAGACACCGAACCAGCAGTCATCATAGTAGCCACTCCTGCAAACACCAACAAAACCAACTGATGAATCGAGAGAGTTAATGCGCGTGGTACGGCTACCACAAATACTGATTGCAACAATCGCCAATTTATCTTTTGCACCAGACCAAATGTCAATTCACTAGTAGCCACTAGCGGCAACTGCACCAACATATGCCCTAGTGCCCCAACGACAACTCCAATTGCCAAGCCCTGCATTCCAAAATATGGATAGAGTATAGTTATGCCAAAAATGATACCCAGGTTGTAAATCAGAGGACTGATAGCGTACAGGATAAAACGATGAGAAAGTTGTGTCACAACCCCAAACAGACTAGACACGCCAAGCAGTAGTGGTTGCAATAAAAGAATTCGAATCAGTGTCGTAAGTGTTTCTGCGTCAGCACTTAATCCCGGGAAGAAGACAGTCACCAAAAAAGGTGTGGCGATAAAAAGCAACACTGCAAATATGCTATAACAAAGCAAAAATACCGTAAACATCTGTCCTAAGACAGCACTCCCGGCAGCAGCATCTTTATCGGACCGGGCCTTGGTGACAAACGGCAACAGTACATACACAGACAATACCGACACAAATAGTACATAGAGTAAGTCGGGAATGCGAAAGGCTGCGTAATACAAATCAAGTTCGGTCCCTGCACCAAAAGTGTGTGCCAACAACCGATCACGGATTAACGCCAACATCTGCGAACCAAAGGTAAACAGCGCTAGAATATATGCAGCCTGATGCAGACCACGAATTTCGCTATACATTAACTGTATGACTCTGCGTACCATGTCCTAGATTTCTGTACTAGGAGCTTCTATTACCGACTCTTCTGGCTGTGCGGTGTTTGCAGCTGAGATATTTTCCTCTTGTTCATTTAGTCCAGTCTTATTAAGTGGTGTCACTAAACTAGTATCGGGCACAGTTGTTGCTGTTGTTACATCTCCGTCCTGTGAAACTACGTCATCATTTTCGACCGGTACATCAAATGATGATTGTGGTTTTTGGTAAGATCCTGACTCTACCTGACTTATCAATTTTTTAATCTCAACATTTTCTGGATTGGTTTGCTCTACGAGCTTGAGCTGGATCAAGGCGTCATCTTTACGATCTTGATCAAGGTAGGTAAGAGCCAAGAAATACCGAGCGTTAGCATAATATGTATCAAGACTTACCGCCTTCTCAAAAGCTTCTGTAGCTGCTATGAGGTTTTTGGTGGTGGCAAGCAAAATACCGAGTTGGAAATACCGAGTTGGATTTGATGGTTCAAGTGAAACTATGGCACTAGTGACCGCAATTGCATCCTCTACTTTACCTTCCTGTATATCAAGTTGCGAGAGTAAAAATAATGCATCGGTATAATTACCTTTTATACGAACAGCCTCCATAAGATGTTCTCTCGCTGCCGCTAAGTCACCGACTTGTGCCTTGTACCGTGCAAGCAATACTAAGTACCCTGGATTAGTAGGGTCAAATTCACGTGCTTTTGCAAAGAGAAGTTCGTTTTGGGCTTTTGCCTCGGTAAATTGTGCCGGGTCAAGTAATCCATAAAAATTACTCAACACGATGTAATTAGATGGATTGGATGAATCTAGTAATACAGCCTGTTTTGCAAGCTCAATACCCTCCGTTAATAGAGTAGAGTAACGTTGCTGGGTTAATGCTGTAGATTCTTGTGTACCAAGGAATCGTAGTTCAGCTAGGCGTAGTTGGGCTCGTTCAGCAGAAAAAATATCTTGGATATTGAGATCTTGAGCTTGCTTGAGACCTGAGTCAGTATCGACAAAATTTGCACCGACCTGGAAAGCACGTACTGTATCAGCGTAGATCACGTTAGCAATAAATTGCTTACTGACACCAATCACTGACAAGACAGAAGAAATAATTAGGAGTAAAACTGAAGCAATCAACAGGAGCCCATACTGTTTACTTTCTGTCACATCAACCGCAATGCCGTTGTCTTGACGTATCGTTACATAGGCAGCAAACGTCAATCCAGTCATCAGCGCCGCCAACAAAAGAATACTGACGCCCGGCACATACACTATAGCCATAAGCCAGAGATAAAGTGCCGAGATAAATGAAACTATACCTACCAAATACCAACCGGTATCTTTAATTACCGTTGTAAACAAAGTACGGTAACCGAGATATAAGAAGGCACCAAGGAAAAGGAGTATTGCTACACCCCCCGCAAGACCAGTCGTAATAAACAAGGTTGGAATATAGCCACTGCCAGCCGAGAAATTAGTATTCCAGAAAAGTGTTTGATTGATCGCTGGGTTTTTGTATTTGCGCCACGCGTCCTCAAAACGGTTTGGCCCTGTCCCAAAGAGTGCATTTTCAGACAAGACAGAACGAGTGATACTTAACGTAGAATCTACAGACGGACGAATTTCAAGATAGTTGATTTGGGTAATTCGACTTGTGACACCACCTAAGTAATCACCACTTATAATAAAAGCTCCTGAAAAAACACACACAAAACCAACCAACAATAACGCAAATCGTGACACTGGTATCGTTTCTTCGGCAGCAGACTTTAGCCATGTATCGCGCGATATGAGATATAGGACCATCAGCAAACTAAAGAAGCCTATAACCAACCAGACAGTATAGAAGTTAATCACCGCCAAAATCACTAGTGATGTCAAAATTAATGTTGTTGAAACTATTCGTCCATAGAGAGTGGTAGCGATTTGCTGCCACAACACTAATACAATCAACATAACTAGCCCGGAGAAAATGGCGAGATCATTAAAACTCCCGAGAGGTGAAGCTGTTGACGAGTTAAAAAGTCCAAAAGAAAGCAGCTCTACATCTCCAAATAAGCGCACTATATGATACAACTGAAGAATAAGCGCACTAACGCCAAGGACTACAAACATTCGCGCCACAGCCACTTTTGCGCCAGTAAACGCTAGCGAAATAGTCATCACAAGTGCCATCAAAATCATAAAGCCAGCAGTATGAACTTCGAGCACGTTGCCGTAGAGTGCGTCTTGCACGTCACCAGACAACAACCCGCTTGCCAAGGCGATTATTGCAAACACCCAGAAGAAGGCTAATGCCGGGGGTACTACAATTCGTATACTACCACTACGTAATATAGACAGACTAAGTAGCACTAGAGCGGCCAAGAGACCGATAGCGACAAAGTAACTTTTGGTAAATCCGAGGGCAGTATATACTCCAGGAACAAAGAAGATTGGAAGCAAGCCAAATACCAAAGTCAATATCCACTGCGCGAGTGATTGCAATTGACCACTAAGTATATCTTTAGTGCCTTGATTAAGACGAGGTGAAAAAATATTTTGTTCCATAAAAACTTCTGACTTATAACACTAGTATCAGAAAAGTATACCATACATAAAGGCACCTATTTCTAGGTGCCTTTGTGTACATATAAGCCGAATTCTGTCAGGATTTCTCCTGGATGATCATATACCTAGGATGAGTGTTACCACTCACCTCATGCGGCTCTCCATCCCGGGCTTTAAGCATAAATAGTTGCTTTACTACTCAAAGCCCGGGATGGCACGGCCTTGCACGCAAGTAAGGATTTTGCCGTTTCACCCACTTGGTTTCCCAAGTGATTATTCCCAAAGGAATCCGTTTACTTTCGCTCGCGGCGTCTCTGCTCGCACCTCTATACCATCACTGATACGACGGGCGTTACCCGCTACCCTGCTCCAGGTTACCCTGGGCGTGTTCGGACTTTCCTCCTCACCACTTACGCAGTAAGGCGATCATCATGCTTTTTAATTATAACACATAATTACAGTTTTGGTAATACAACCACCGAACCAACTATCACGTTATTCTTGTTAGCAAAACCAGTAACTGCTTCAATAACATACGTAGCTGGTACATCCGGTACAAACATTGCAGGATAACTTTCGGGGGCTGCTTCTTTTTCTAGATGCACCACCTTCCCTGCTTCATCCACCCAAATGATGTCAATTGCATACTTCATATCCTTCATCCAAATCGAATGATACCCAGCCGAATCAAATACAAACAATTTTACAACCTGTTCCGGTAAGTACGGAGTGTCTGAGAGACCCTTAATACGATCTGGCCAACTTTTTGCCACAGATGCCAACACCTCAACATCACCGATAGTCATCGGTATCACTACCGGAAAAATTGATTGCCAAGGATCTTCAACTGTTAGCGGCACTTCTTTTGCTACTGCAGCAATTTGTATAGTGGTACTTGTGACTGTAGAAACAGACTCAGCTACCTGTGATTTTTGCTGATTTTGATACACAAAAATACCAGAAGCTGCAAGCATAATACACAACACTCCAAGTAGTGAGTACGTTGGCCAATACTGTACCGAGAATACCGTACGTTTTGTCATACCTAAAAAATAGTTTGTTTAAGTAATACCGCTCCTGCTGCTACACTTGCTCCAAGTACCGTCCCCCAGAGGATATCAACAATAGTAATCGCAAGTGGCCAATCTCGTAAAGTTGCTAGGTTAGTAAGGTCGTACGTAGCGTAGGTAAAAAATCCAAAAAGAGCACCAAGCATAAGTGCAGTAAGTACTTTCCCTTCGACCGCGGCTGGATAGGTAGCAAAAAATGTCAGGCCCAACAAAAAGACTAGATAAAATACAATAGCCGCCACCCAGTTTACATCACCGAGTAAATGCCCTATCTTGTCCTGATAAAACCCCTTAGCAATAAAGCCCAACCACACCATGTCGATAACAAAAAATACCGGCACACTAATGGCGTACAACGTAAAAAATAATTGTAAATTCATACTTATTTAGTATAACAAAAGCCAGCGAGCTGC
>CAIMDH010000022.1 GCA_903839715.1 uncultured bacterium | reverse complement strand
CCGATGAAACCATTATGAACTATATTGAAAACCAAGACGACGAGATTGAAGATCGTGGTGATGGGTTTAGTATTCACGGGTTTTAACCCGAGAAACGAAACTACCGGCTTGAAGCCGGTAGTAGTTCATACTGAAAACACTGCGATACATTTCACTAACTCATGGAAGCCATTATCATATGTCAAAAAACAATGAAAACAATCGAGATGAATGATGCACGACGTCGTTCACTTTTTTAGTCATTACAAATGAATATTCTGATTGAAGTACTGGTGTTTTCCTTGACTTTATTTTGAAACTTTTTAGACTAGGGAAGGAACCAGATCTTTTAACCTCACAAAGGACTTCTATGTCAAATGTAACTACATGTTTTCTTAGTACTAGTGAGTTTTACGAACGTTTTCAGCGTACTACGGAACTCTACTTAAAGAAACTAGATGGCTCGGTAACTTCTGTCACCGACGCCGCCGTTGCGGCCATTCAAGAAGCACATCTTCCATTGTTCGGGACACATCTTGAAGTCATTTCGTATATCAAGCACTACATAGCTGCCAATGAGCAGGTGAAACCAAAAATTCTTTATGATGCCTACAAGCAACACAACCTAAAGCTTGAGACGTAGAACAGCATATAAAAACCAGACCAAATAATTTCGGTCTGGTTTTTCATTTTTCAAAGTTTTTTGAATCGAACACATTACCTCATACTATTGACGATACTTTACTTGCAGCGTACAATTTTTGTATTAGCACTAAAGTGGATTTGTGGGTCGTAGTAGAGTAGTCCTCCTGGTGAATTCAATTCACCACACATATCTATTTTTTGCACTAATTTTTGTGCTATGCAAATCCAAAGAGCATTAGAACAGCTCGGGTATCCGCGAAACGAAATCAGTGTATATGTCGCATTATTAAAAATGGGTGAGGGGACTATGGCTGAAATAACACGTAATGTCGAATTACCGCGTTCAACGACCCAGCTGGTAATAGAAGAGTTGCAAAAGAAGGGATTGGTCAGTCGCTGCCCTAAGCGACAGCATATGGTGTGGTTGGCAGAAAGCCCGACTAGGTTTTTGTCTGACTTGCACGAAAAAGAAACGGTACTACGAAAACTACTCCCCGAACTACAATCGATACGTCACGAAACAAAAGATCGACCAGTGTTTAAGTATTATACTGGCCGAATTAGTATTGCGCAGATGCTTGAAGAGATACTACTGACGAAGTACACGTTACAAGTGATTGGTTCTATTCCAGAGATGTCTAAGTATTTGGGTGACGAATTAGTCACCGATTTTTTTTATAGACTTTTTAAGTGTCCAGGGCAGGTTAAGTTCATTACTGCTCCGGACCCGCTTGTGGATGAATTACAAAAAGAGTGTGTCTTAGGACACAATAAAATTGTGGTCACTGAAGATGAGGGGATTAAGCACGCTGTCTACATCATTTTTAATAACCAAGTTGGTAATATTTTACTTGGAGCGCAAGAGTCGGTTGGTGTAATGTTTGAGAATCCTGGCCTGGCAGAATCCTCAAGACTTTTCTTTGAGAGTCTATGGAATGACTATACTACATAATAACAACAATATTGTTATTTGCGTGATGCATAAAAAATAAAATTTTATTTTATTTTTTCATAGAGTACCGTTACTTGTAATCATATTTTTAAGTACTAATTAGACAATACTTAGTTTTTATTTCATAAAAAACTAATGACAGCTTCACTCTGTTTCTTAGTTTGTTTTTACGGCAAAATTGTATCCAGACAGCTCTTTGAGGAATCGAACTATAGTTTTGAGAACATTTACAAAATGGTCACTCGCCATCACACTGTATGCGCTTCTAAGCGTCGAAAATACTGTGTAGCAGAACAATCCTCAATTTGGATTCTCTGAAGTTCTATTTAAGGTAGGTACTGCGTAGAGAATAAATCACTTCACCACTTGTATTGTGTTTATTCGGTGTTAAAAATTAAACTTATGTTCTTCGATAGATATGCTGCAGGGGCAGTCCTTGCACAAAAGCTGAGGCAGTACCAAAACCGAGACGTAGTCCTATATGCACTACCGTCCGGAGGTGTGCCGGTAGGATATGAAATCTCACGGGCACTGAACTTACCGCTTAATGTTGTAATTGTCCAGAAAATTTGCCACCCCATCAGCAGAGAATACGGTATCTGTGCTGTCAGTGAAGACGGTCAGAGTGTCAAAGATGAATGTGGTCTTTGTGGTCTAGAAGAAAGCTGGCTCAATTATGAGATTAGCGAAAAGCTAGCCGAAGCACAGCGTCGTCGTGGAATCTATAAGCGTGGAGAGCCTTTTGTCTCAGCCGAAAATAAGATTGCGATTATTATTGATGACGGAGTCACTACCGGCATTACCCTAAAAGCCGCCATCATGACTATTCAAGATCAATGGCCAGAGCAGATTGTCATTGCTACTCCTGTGGCACCTCATGAAGTTGTACAGGACCTCAGGTTACTGGTAGACGCGGTAATAGTTGGCCAGGATGACACGGAATATCTTGGTACTGTCAATTCTTATTATGTCGACAATTCAGAAGTTACCGACGAAGACGTTACCGCACTATTGACTGACGCCAATCGACGCTTTATTAGCAGTCTTACAGTAAGACTAGAGTTAACAAAGGATTTTATTCATTCCTGATGAAATATATAGATAGGACAGTGCAGCTATATCAAGTCGTGATTCATACAGAAAAGCCAACGTACAAGTCTTTTCTGTGTGAATCACTACGGTGATTTGCACAGAGCGGCTTACAGTAGTCTCAGACGGTAGGCGAATAACGCTATGAGAACACCCCAATAGGCGCTTCGGCGCCTATTGGGGTGTTCTATAAACACTTTGCTTTTCCGTGTTCATTAGTATAATAAGCGTCACTGGGCCCTTAGCTCATCCGGTAGAGCGCTTCCATGGCATGGAAGAGGTGAGCGGTTCAAGTCCGCTAGGGTCCACGTTTACAATAAAGCCACTTGCGAGTGGCATTTATTGTACGTGGACACTAAGCAATGTGCCTGCGCACATTGCGGGCGGACTTGAAAGACAGAGACATGTCGCTTTGCGACAGTCGAGTCCGGGTAGGAGCCACTTAGTACAATTGGAGCGAAGCGAACAATTTTACTTAGTGAGCTGACACCAAGTCCGCTAGGGTCCACAGACGTTAAGAAAATAGGCCTTGCGGGCTATTTTTAGTCTGTGGAGGGCGTAAACGATGTGGCTTTGCCACGAGTGCGCCGGGGTCGAGAGTACTTACTTGAATCTGAGCAGAGCGAAAGATTATAGTTAGTAACTCGTGACCACAGAGCAAACTGCATAGCTTGTGTGGCCTCTGTAGAAGACAGAGACATGTCGCTTTGCGACAGTCGAGTCCGGGTAGGAGCCACTTAGTACAATTGGAGCGAAGCGAACAAATACAATTAGTGACTTGTAACCACAGAATAATCTGCGTCACTTTACAGTTCTACATATTTATTTAGCTTAGATTCATCTATATACCTTAAGTTATGGTGGTTGTGGATGGTCTGCAGTTGATACGACAAAATGGAACGGTCCCTATATAAACTCTCCCCTCGATCCTTGGGGTAACGCTTACTACTATGATTCAGACTACTTTCCACGACTAAACGGAGGTACTGCGTGTACAAATACATATGGTAATGGTTCATTTGCTGTTATTGTTTCAGGTGGTCCAAAAGGGGTAAATGGAGCGGTTGGTGGTAATGGATCTTATAATTGTGATGATATTTTTCATATCTTGGATTAATGTCTAAAGTAAGATTAATTCAAGATCCTATCTCTTCTGTGAAGAACAGATACTCTCTACTTCAAAATAACGTATACTAAATATATGTTTACTCCTGCTTCACTTTCTAAAAAAAAGCAAAAATTCGTCACACTTGGAAGATTTTCTGTACTCTTTGGATACAGTGTAATTCTTGCAGGTTTATTAGTTGTGCTTGGTACCATAGGTGTTCTAAAAAACGGCTTTTCATCACAACGCGCAACTATCTGTGACACAACTGAATGTACGGAACAGGTAAACACTACGACAGAAACAGCTACCAACACCTTTTTACCGGATGAACCATCAAGTACTGAAAATACGGTAAGTAGTACTTCTCTACATACAAGTGATGACCCGATTTTTGTTGATACTAAGGCAGTAACTGAAATACGTACTCCTAAAGTCGAGTTTCATAATCTTTCTGAGACTCCAGTCCTGGATAAAGATATGAATGTTCTTTTGAGAATTGAAAATGCGCACTCGCCACGTTTAGAGCTAGTTAGTCCAACACTAAATTATCGTAGGACTATTGATCCCATGCAAGCCACAGCAGATAGAGCCTACTATCTTCTACCTACCATGTCTGCACCGGCTGGAGAATATTTTCTTCATGTATCTGTATTATCCAAGGACACTAATCTTAAATCTATCTTCACGAGTAGACGCTTTTTTGTAAAACATCAGACCGCTACTGATACAAATGTGACTACTAATAATCCTGTAGTCACCACTGAAACTTCTTCAAATAACGAACCTGAAATTGAGGTAAAATTAACTGAACCAGTAGTAGAAGTAGCGGGAGCTATTTCTTACAATGTAGACTTTCAGGTAGAGAAATTTAACCCTAACAAAAAAATATTTAAGGTTCTAGCAAAAACAAAGAATACTTTTGAGAGGGTGGAGTTATATTTACGTAATTCTTCCTCTGTACAGAGAACATTTCTTGGGATGAGTACAAAAGTACCCGAAGGATATGTGTATTGGTTTGACACCAGCTCAATTCCGACTGGTACATATCACATAATACTTCAGGGTCGAGTAGCTTCAAAAATCGTACATATAGAAACCTCAGATAAGTTAGAGATTGTCGCACCTGCTCTGTCAGTGCCAGTTATTACAAAAGAAATTGAACAAATAACAACAGAATTAAAAGAATCAACTACAGAAACATCCAAGATTGACTATTTATCACTCCGTAGCGAAGCAACAACTATTCCAAAAATTATAGCGCCTGCTCCAGTCCGCAGAGCCTTGCCGCCGCCACCGATATCAGCGTCAATACCGCAACCTACTTCTACTACCACAATCTCTCAAACAATTGAGGATGAAGATCCAGCGGAAATTGCACGAGTCAGAGAGCTGATGCTGATACGGACAGATACTCTCAATAACCTCTTACAAAAACGCGCTTCAGCAGAGCAAACAGACGATGAGACAGTCACACGACTGGCAGATGAGGAATTAGAAGCAGAAGTTAAGGCACTCTCTAGAGATGCTGGAGGCGACGAAGAGGATAGGGCGCAGATTGAACGTTTGGTTACAGTAGAGATTGATCGTATTAAACAAAAAATTGAGACAACCGAAAACATCATAAAAGCACGTACAAATAATAAAAGCGCTCGCGATAGCGACCTTGACGGTATTTCCGATTATGATGAAGTTACTATTTATCAAACAAATCCAAAAGAAGTAGACAGTGATACTGATGGTGTTATAGACGGAATTGAAATTATGAGAGGCTTTGATCCGACTAATGCTGTAGCCGAGGCAGTAATTGATTATAGTTCACCAAAAGAATTTGGATATGTAAACGATGATGTGCTTAAAATTGAATATGTTGCACCAATCGTTGATCATGGAGAAGAGGGGTCACAAGCAATAGTAAAGTCAGAAATTCGTGGGTACGGCCTACCGAATAGTTTTGTAACACTCTATATATTTAGTTCTCCAACCGTAGTGACTGTCAAAACTAATACCGATGGTAGTTTTGCCTACATATTTGAAAAAGAACTCGATGATGGTGCACATGAGGTGTATGTCGCACTTACTGACAACACTGGCGACATTGTAGTAAAAAGTAATGCCTTCAGTTTTGTAAAGACAGCACAAGCCTTCACATATGAAGATAGTCAGCAGTCAAACAACGCTGCTCCGGCCCCATTGCTACCTACAGACGTCTCAAAAACATTTATTATATCGGTAGCAATGAGTGTAGTTGCGCTAGGCTTCGTACTGGTCTTACTTGGCCATATGCTACGTACTCGCCGTCAGGAAGAAGAGATCATTATAGAATAGTATGAAAAATGCACTCAAAGCCGGATTTTTAGCAATCCAGTCACACTCAAAACTCTGGATAATTTTGTGGTTGCTTGTGATTTTTCCGCTGGTCTTTTTATACGCATTTTACAATATACACAGTGCCAGCACTGATAATGTACGCTCACTCGAGCTTAGGCGGATCAGTACCTTACATGACACTATACAAAGCCTTTTAGTTACTAATACTCCAGTAGGTGCCATGCTCCCTGGTCTTGTAACGGAAGGTTCTGACTTGGTAGCAGTAAAGGTCGCTTCCGAAAGTCCTGAAGGACTAACCATTATCGCTGACGCTGTACCAGAGTTTATAGGTCAGATGGCAACTGATACTCAAACGTCCCGACTTGCTAAGCTAAAGCCAGGTGAGACCTACATCACGCAGTTTGAGGCCTCTGGCCATATAGAAGACCATGCCTACAGCTATGTAGTAACCCCACAAGGCGGGTTGGTAATTTTCTCCGCACATGATTTCTCTGATCTCCAATCGATTCTAAGCGCTCGAACATATAATTCTTTGTTTGCACTCTTTACGATTTTTTTATTTATAATTGGACTTGCGTATTGGATTGCAAAGCAAATCAACTACCAGGAATTGTTCACTAAAGCACAAAACACACTGAAGGAACGTGACCTGTTTGCTAATAGTCTAGCTCATGAGCTTCGTTCACCAGTTACTGCAATTAAAGGCTACGCATCCATTTTGCATGAGAGTGGGCTAAGCGATGAACATATAAGTTATGTAGAGACTATCGAGGTTTTATCCAACCGCTTACTTGACCTCATTAATGACTTTTTAGAGGCTGCGCGGATTCAATCGGGAGCACTACCACTTCAACTCACAAGCGTAGACATGATAGCTGTAGTACAAAAAACTGTTACCGAACTGACACAAGTAGCTATAGCTAAAAATCTCCAATTAGAGTCGAAATTACCAACAGAAAGTCTGAGTATCATTACCGATGAAAAACGCCTAACGCAAGTCCTTACTAACGTTCTTAGTAATTCAATTAAATACACCAAAGCCGGCACAGTTTCAGTGTCTGTAGTTCCAAAACGTTCAACAGTTGTTTGCACAATCGCCGATACAGGTTTTGGTATTAGTGCTGAGGATCAACGAAAATTATTTGCTCCGTTTTCTCGAGTTGGAGACGCAGAACAACAGCAAGAAATCACTGGCACTGGCCTGGGGATGTGGATTACCAAACAATTGATCGTACAGCTCGGAGGAACTATTGAAATTGAGTCAATTAAAGGAGTAGGAACGCATGTTATTATTACTTTGCCGTTACATCACTCTTAACTCCTCGGTCGGAACACTAACTAATCGCCATACTATTTAGAGATGCTATACTTTAACCATGAAATTAGCATATGTAACCCCATATCTGGGTGAAGAGCAAATAGTCCGTGATTTGCTACCTGAGCATCAAATAGTATTTATTGAGAGTGCTCTTAGTGAATATATTCCAACAGAGATTCTCGATGTAGAAATACTTTCAATTTTTGTTGACTCAAAGATTACTGCTGAAATGCTCGACACTATGCCTAATCTCAAGGTGATTGCCCTCCGTTCAACTGGATTTGAGCATGTTGCGGTCGCTCATGCTCAGGAGAAGGGTATTATAGTCTCTTATGTACCACATTATGGCTCTCAAACTGTCGCTGAGCATACATTTGCGCTCATGCTTGAGCTTTCACGAAAGGCATACCCAATGTACGAACTTCTGCGCTCCAATGGCAATCTCGATGTTGTCACTCATGAAGGATTTGACCTTAGCGGTAAGACTATCGCTGTCATTGGTACTGGTGCTATCGGCAAGCGAGTCTGTGAAATTGCTCATGGCTTCCGGATGAAGATAAAGGCATTTGATTTGTATCCAAATGCAGAATTTGCCGCTACTCTTGGCGTAGAGTACGGTACATTCGCTGAAGTGCTCAGTACAGCCGATATTGTCACTCTCCATACTCCTTCTACTCCCGAAAACTACCACTTACTCAATACTGAAACACTAGCGCTGACAAAGCCTGGTGCATACATCATTAATACTGCACGGGGGACACTTATTGATACGGTAGCTCTAATACATGCCCTCAAGTCGGGTCATCTGGCAGGTGCTGGACTCGATGTGTATGAAGGTGAGGAGTATCTCAAGGATGAAATGAAGCTCATTGATGGCAAGAATATCGATATGGCTGTCTGGCGGGCTTTTGCTGCAGAACATGAGCTGCTCGACATGCCAAATGTCATCATTACGCCACACATGGCTTTTAATACTAAAGAAGCAAAGCGCGAAATTACGGAAACCACCATTACTAATATCAAAGAGAGTCTGGTTGGTACCCCGACATTTGCAGTAGTTCTAAAATAACACATATCACTATGATGCACTCTCGTACACTAGTTCTCATTACATTATTCAGTATCTTCCTCACTGTTTTTTTGGTTTTGCGGATAATGGACTCAGCAAAGTCAGTTGTTGAGCTATCAAATGTTCCTGCAGAAGAGGTGGTGCCTGAGATAGTTACTACTCCACCGATTGTACCAAGTCCAGTTGAACCAACCCCAGATCTCATACAATTTCCAGAAGAACTCCCACCAAATGAAGTTAGTGCTGTTGAACCATCCCCGGCTACAGTGCTGCCATCACAGGTAAAAGGAGACGGATGTTATGTTGGAGGATGCAGTGGCCAAGTCTGTTCAGAACAACAAGACGTTATGACTACTTGCGAATGGAGTGCTGAGTATGCGTGCTACAAAACGACAGTATGTGAGCGTCAGAGTACCGGCGACTGCGGTTGGACAGAGACTACAGAACTAAATAGTTGCCTACGAGACGCCAAACTGAATCCAGATTCAGGTCTGCAGGTTCAATAAGTAAAATTTGTGACTCTAAAAACCCGCAGTGCAGGTTTTTGTGACTAAGTTGCTCCTTTACCTATTCAGACACAAACATCTCACGGAGTTTTTTGTATGTATCAAGATGATCTGTGACAGGTATAGTCTCAATAACACCAATGACTGGCTCGTCATTGCCACCAGGGTACAAGCCATCTCCAAAGTACACACATTCGTCTTTATTCCAGCCCATGTAGTCAATTAACTTCTTGACATTAGTACCTTTATGTCGATCTTTTGGAATGTAGTCAAAGCTAGTAGAGCCACCGATTTTTACCACCAAGTCTTTTGATATAAAAGGGATAGCTACAAGCATCGCGTCGCGTTTTTTTCGATCCGGATCAAATGCTAGTTTTATGTCGTTTGGGGCAGTGTTACCAATTGGACTAAATGTGATCTGAGCACCACGATCTTCTATAGGATTCCAGTCTTCGTTAATACTATACGGAAGAGTGGCCCGGACT
The DNA here is from genome assembly GCA_903839715.1 of uncultured bacterium. Taxonomy (GTDB): domain Bacteria; phylum Patescibacteriota; class Minisyncoccia; order Phycocordibacterales; family UBA918; genus OLB19. The sequence continues at coordinate 85 of CAIMDH010000022.1, read as the reverse complement.
TTAGCGATATGCTCCAGTATTTCCAGACGTTCGGTATCCGTTAAGGGGATGTTCCAAAGCAAATTTTCTTTGATATCGACTGCAT
>CAIMDH010000021.1 GCA_903839715.1 uncultured bacterium | reverse complement strand
CAAATACTAATTACAACAGAAAATAAAAAGTTGTCTATAGTTACGTTTTATTTAAATTTTGTTTATATTGGTATGCCCTCGCGTGGAATCGGTCACAAAACTACTTCCTCACTCCGTTCGTCAGAGATAGTTTCGCGACCCCGTATTCGATTCCACCGTAAGTGACGAAGGTCACTTACTTTCTCTTAAGACTATGAATATAAAAACACCAACTGATTACAGTTAGTGTTTTTATATTCATGTGCCCTCGCGTGGAATCGAACCACGAATAACGGCTTAGAAGTCCGCAGTTATATCCATTTAACTACCGGGGCAAGTGAGCCCTGTTATAAAAAGTGAACTTTTCATTACAGGATGAACGCAGGCGTTGAAAGAAATTTTAAAGCAGTAAAAAATCTTTAAATGAGTTCTTCTGAAGTACTTGAAAGCCTTACTTTCAAGCTCATATGAAGAATAGCAGAAAATATGGACGGAGGGAATACAAAAACCCGCCAGCGCAAGCAGGCGGGTTTTTGTACAGGGATAGTAAGGTTACGTGGAGGTGCTATCTACATCGAGCGTCTGTGAACTTCTACCACACGTAGAACAAAATGATCCGCCAGCCAAGCTCATGGCACCACAGTGGTGACATCTTGTTTTAAGGGAGTAACCGCAAATTGGGCAATTATTCATGTCATGATGAACTTTAAGAGAACATCCAGGACATTGGCCACTCTTCAGTGCTCTCATCATTACCGCTTGTTTGTTATAAAACTTCTTTTGAATTAAGTAGATGAGGAAGCCAAAAAAGAGCGGAACTAATATAAAGCTGAACCAGTAGAGTAGTACCCAAAGTGCTTCAAAGGCAGACAAAAATGAAAGAAGAGCCTCCAGTATTCCTCGAGGGAGGATTTCATAGGTGAATACCAATGCAATTTGGGCAAGAATTAAACCAAAAGAAGCAACGGCTCCTCCCCAGATAATTGTGTATTCTGAGCGCTCAAGTTTGGCTTTGTGATAATGGTACCAAGTAAAGTAAAATACTGGTGCAATTAAAATAATGCTTACCAAAAAAGTGATAAACTCATGAAGATTTAATTCCTGTTGATATTGTTTTTCAATCTCTTCGAGTTCCACTGCATAAGTTTGTGATGTTGTGCGAATACGATTCTCAAGAGCTGTTATTTGAGATTGGGTGATGTTTAATTGTTGATTGAGATTACTTAATTCATCGGCAAGAGTAGATACAGCTGCTCCGAGTTCATAAGAACTGAGTACTCCACTAGCGCTACCGGTATTTTGAGCAACATCCTCGATCAGGGAAGCTTGATATTTTTCTAGGGTACGTTCATGTTCATATCCTTTTGTACTGATGAATCCCTGTAGTTCATTGGCTGTAGTTTGCAGTACCCTAAGCTGAGTTAACAGGGGTTCAATTTTTTGGTAGGCGAGATCAATCCCGAGCAGTGTTTCTCGTTTTGTAAAAGCACAATTATTGAAGATTGATTCTTCGTAATATGTATAATAATTGTATGATAGTGAAATATTGGCGTACTCCGCAAGAGTATGACTACAGTTAGAATTTGGAACAGGTCTATCAATTGTCTCTTGAATTGATGAGAGAAGATTGTTGCCTTGCCATACTCCAAAAATAACCATTAATACCAAAAAGAAATAACCAAGCTTTGAAGTGCGTTTAGCGTCAATTTCTTCATAGGGTGCGTAAGGAGTGTGAGTATTAGTGGGTTCTATTTTTTTCCAAAATCGTAAGTTCATAAAATGGTCCAGTTATTGATGGGTAATAGTAATAATTGTAACACAATAAATATTCCACCCAGGTATAGTGTTTTTAGATTTCTCTAAAACAGAAAGGTCGTCAGCATAAGCCGACCAACTTTTATCTGTATGGGATGAGAGATTAGGTCACGAATCACTAAGTATATTTGTTCATCTTCGACTCCAAATCTACTAAGTGTTCGCTACCCCGCCTCACTCGCCTCCGGCATCGTTCCGGCTTTCAAATCTCCACAAAAGTACCTCAAGGCACTTTTTCATCGCGCATATAAAAAACCCGCAAGCGGGTTTTTTATCTGTGCGCGATGAGAGATTTGAACTCCCGACCTTCTCAGTGTAAATGAGCTGCTCTACCAACTGAGCTAATCGCGCATCGCTGATTACTTCTAATCAGTTGCCCTATACTACCTGTTTTTTAAATAATTTCAATATCCCGTACTTGGGGTATACTGTTGGCCATGATTGAGATGAGAAGTATTGTTACCGGAAAAGTCCATGGTGTACGTTACCGCGACTATGTGCAGAGCGTAGCGGGCGAGTTAGGGCTGGTTGGGTATGTACAGAATAGTCCTGACGGGACAGTCTTTGTTGTGGCGCAAGGTGAGCCAGATGTACTCAAAAATTTTGTCGAATACCTTAATGAAGGATCAGTCCTATCGCTCGTGGACGCTGTTTCGGTCGAGTGGGCGACCGCAGAAGTAACGTATGATGATTTTTCGGTGTTGTAGTAGATATGAAAAGCATGAACAAACAAAATCCACAATGTGTTGGTTTTATTATGGACGGTAACCGGCGCTTTGCACGAATGCACGGTAAGCCAGACTTAGCAGGACATGCTGCTGGGAAAGAGACTTTTTTAGAAGTGATACGGTGGACGGAAGAAGTGCATATTCCTCATGTAATCTTTTACACGTTCTCTACTGAGAACTGGCACCGTT
>CAIMDH010000020.1 GCA_903839715.1 uncultured bacterium | reverse complement strand
CCGCTTATAGGTATCCAAGTGCTCAAGGGCAATACCAGTGCCTGTCGCAACACAAAAGAGAGCTTGATCGGCCAAGTGTGCCTTAACACCAGAACGACGTCGTACGAGCTCCGGAAAATTACGGAGTTGAGATGTACCACCAGTCATAATAATTCCTCCGTCAATAATGTCAGCTGCAAGCTCAGGCGGTGTATCCTGGAAGACATCTTTGATAGCTTTGACCATTTCACGAAGTTCACGCCCAATAGCGCGCACCACTTCATTAGTACGAATCTCAGCAGTACGTGGCAAACCAGACAGGACGTCACGTCCCTTAATCTCCATCATCAACTCTTCTTCGAGTGGCAAGGCTGAACCAATAGTGATTTTAATTTCCTCAGCGGTCTTTTCACCAATTGAGAGGTTTCTCGTCTTTTTGACGTAATCAATGATAGAAGCGTCGATGCGGTTGCCGGCACATTTAACGGAATTTGCAGCGACGATACCGCCAAGTGAAATCACTGCCACGTCGATAGTCCCACCGCCAATATCCACAATCATATGCCCCTGCGGCTCATAAATCGGCACACCGGCACCTATCGCTGCCAAAATTGGCTCCTTCACTACATACGCATTTCGCGCACCTGCCTTAATAGTAGCTTCAACCACCGCCCGCCGTTCAGTTGAAGTAACACCCGCTGGCACCGATACCATGACGTCAGGTTTAAACAGATTGTAGCGACTGAGCGATTTACGCAAAAAATACCGCAACATTACTTCAGTAACTCGGTAGTCAGCAATGACGCCATCTTTCATCGGTCGATAGGCTCGGATACTATCAGGAGTACGCCCAATCATCCGCTTAGCTTCCGCTCCGACAGCCAGCACTTGGTTATCATCAGACACCGCCACCACAGAAGGCTCATTAAGGACAATGCCTTGCCCAGGAATAAAAACCAAAATACTGGTCGTACCAAGATCAATACCAATTTTTGGCGTTAAGTTATTCCACCACATAGATTATATTCACGAGACAGTAGTGTACCCTTTTTCCACAAATGTATAAAGACCTTGAGTATAGCATCTATGCTATACTCAAGGTCTATGAACAACATTGGACACCGTATCGCCGACATGCGCGAAACCAAGGGGATTACTCAGGCCGCATTAGCTAAGCAGTTAAAAACCACTCAAAGTGCGATAGCACGTATTGAAGCCGGGAAGCAAAATGTCAGTGCCGACATGCTTAAGCGGATTGGACAAGCGCTTGGCAAAAATTTAATTACCCTCTCACCTGGTACGGTCAACATCCAAATCGAAGGCGGTAAAAAGCTTTCTGGTACCATTGAGACCAACACCTCAAAAAATGGTGCAGTCGGTCTACTGTGTGCCAGCCTTCTCAATCGTGGCACTACTACCCTTCACCGTATGCCACGAATCGAAGAAGTACACCGCATTATAGAAGTACTGGAAAGCATCGGCGTGCGGGTTGAATGGAAAGATACCACTATAGTCATTACGCCACCCAAAAAATTTGCCTTACATAAAATTGACGTTGAAGCAGCGAGACGTACCCGTAGCATTGTAATGTTTATTGGCCCACTCATCCACCGTCTCGGTAATTTTTCTCTACCCCAGTCTGGGGGTTGTAAACTAGGCAGTCGTACTGTCATGCCACACTTCTATGCACTTGAAAAATACGGCGTCCATATAGAGACTACCGAAAACAGCTACGAAATTAAAACTGCTTTCACCTCTCCGGAAGAAATCATTCTCTACGAATCTGGTGACACTGTCACAGAAAACACCCTCTTTGCTGCTGCCGAAAACCCAAATACCACAGTCATCAAGTACGCTTCTGCCAACTACATGGTACAGGAAGTTTGTGCTTTCCTCAGTCTCTTTGGAGTAAAAATTGAAGGCATCGGTACGACAACTCTTACCGTCACGGGCTGCGCTAACATCAATCAGGACATCGAGTACACACTATCTGAGGATCCTACAGATAGTATGTTCTTTTTGGCTGCTGCAATTGTGACCAATTCTGCTATTACTATCACCCGCTGTCCAATCAACTTCCTTGAACTAGAACTGCTCAAGCTCGAGAAAATGGGCTTTCAGTATAAGCAGTCTAAACCATATCTCAGCCACAATGGTCAGACTCGCTTGGTAGACATCACGACCAAACCATCCAAGCTCGTTTCACTCCACGAAAAAATTTACGCACGACCATATCCAGGTCTCAACATCGACAATCTTCCGTTCTTTGCCGTGATTGCCACACAAGCTGAAGGTCAGACACTGATTCATGACTGGGTATATGAAAAGCGTGCTATCTACTTTACCGAACTAGATAAACTTGGTGCCGATACCGTTCTGGCTGACCCGCACCGTATCTACATTAATGGCCCAACGCAACTTCGTGCAACCGAGCTTATTTGCCCACCGGCACTACGTCCAGCTACTATCCTCCTTATCGCTATGCTCGGAGCTTCTGGCAAAAGTGTGCTTCGCAATATCTATAGTATCAACCGTGGGTATGAGAAGCTTGTCGAGCGTCTTACCTCAATTGGAGCCAACGTGTCATATCTTGATGAGTTTTAAAGAGTAATATCGGTACGAAATAGCCCTGCCAGCTTTGCTGGCAGGGCTATTTCTCTACTATTTTCGGCTCATCTGTTACAATACCGCCACATGTTTGTTATTCAAATTATTCCTCTCATTCGTGGTACAAAAATTGACACCCTGTCGTACTACAGTAGCGTCGAATATAGTATCGGAACCTTCTTATCTGTACCTATTCGCGGCAAAGACCACCGCGCTATCGTTACCGACTGTAAACCAGTTTCCGAAAGTAAAAGCTCACTCAAAAGTGCTTCCTTTACTTTACGTAAACTACCAGAACAATCTCCTTTATCGATAGTACCAAGTAATCTCCAGGCCACCGCCCAAAAATTAACCGAAATTTACCCAAGCTCGGTTGGAGCTATTCTTTATCAACTCCTCCCGCCAGATGTACGTACTGGTCAATATCAATACCCAATCGTCTCATCACTCATCCAGCATGAAGACACCATACCCCAAGTACTAACCGCTGCTATTAAAGAGCGGTACATATCGTACCGGAGTCACATCCGTAGTGTGCTTGCGCGTCGGGGGTCAATCGTTTTTATAGTACCTACCAGTGCTGATGTAGAATACGCCATCACACACCTCACTCAAGGGATCGAAGACCGGTTAGTGGTATTTTCTCCTGCTCAGAGCAAACACCACCGCCAGCAAGCCTACAGCGCGTACGAAGATACCAGCCTAGCCAAACTGATCATCACGACCCCTTCTCACGCGTACCTCGACCGAGTTGATTTATTATCCGTAGTCATCGAACAATCAGCCAGTGAGTTTTACCGCACCAACGTCCGTCCATATCTCGATCACCGGACCGCGCTTCTAGCCTACGCTAAAAGTACCGGAAGAAGTATCCTCCTTGGCGACGTATTACCTCGGACTGAAGACGAGTACTGTCGTCGGAGCGACCTCTACACAACCTACAACGATACCACCAAGAGAATTCTATTTACCGCTCCACTCACCCTGATTGAACAACACGACAAATCAACTCCCGAAAACCCATTTTCACTTTTTTCAAAAGAGCTGCGGGCCCGCGTCCAAAACATCCTAGACGCTAAAGGTCGGATTTTTATGTATGGAGCCAGGCGCGGCCTAGCTCCAGTTGTCACCTGTATTGATTGTGGCCACATCTTCCGCTGCCCAGATTCAGAGACACCGTATTCATTGGTAAAAACTATTTCTAAAACAGGTAATGAAGAGCGTTGGTTTGTTTCTGGTACCTCTGGCAAAAAAGTCCGAGCGTCTGATACGTGCCCAGACTGTGGTTCATGGCGACTAAGACCACGCGGCATCGGCATCCAACAAGTCTACGATGAAGCAAAAAATTACTTCCCTGCTGCCAAAATTTTCCTTCTTGATCACACTACTGCTACCACCCGCAAACGGGCCCAAAAAATAATTGACGACTTTTACGCTACCAAGGGCGCGGTCCTGGTCGGCACCCAAATGGCTCTGCCATATCTACGCAAACAAGAGGTGGAGCTTAGTGCCATTATTTCCCTTGATGCCACCCGTTCGAACCCAACCTGGCGCGCTGACGAAAACACTTTCCGTCTCCTCCTTGAGCTCCGCGAAATTTCCCACCAAGAAGTAATGGTACAAACTCGCACAAACCCGGACTCGGTACTACAAAATTCCATTCATGGCAGTGTCGAACTTTTCTATAATGAGGAAATTGAGCTCCGCGAGCAATTACTCTACCCGCCGTTTTCAACATTCATCTTACTGAGTTGGACCGGAGAAAAAAGCGTTGTCGTAACCGTTGAAGAGATGCTTAAAACAGTTACCAAAGACTTTGCCGGCACCTATTACAGCAATCCTACTTCTACCGATGCAAAAATATTGCGTCACGCCCTCTTCCGAATTCCACCCACTGACAAAAACAAAGCTGGCTTTATAACTATACTCAAAAGCCTACCACCCTACATCCGTATCGAAATCGACCCTGCACGAATTGTCTAATATGTACGGTTATGCTACTTTTGCTATACTTATCCAACAAATATGGCAAAATTAGTACCTGAAAACCACCCAGTTCTCCATGCAATAGCAGAAGAAATAACTGCTGAGGAATTT
>CAIMDH010000019.1 GCA_903839715.1 uncultured bacterium | reverse complement strand
AGTCATGCCAACGAATGAACGGGTTATTTTTCGGCTTGGGTTTACTGGAGCAGCAGTTTCTAGTATTACCAAAATTGATACGGTCACTCGCAGTATTATTGCTGAGCCGGAGACGTTCTTTCTGTTCCCGGCCAAGCATTTTGTGACACCTGAAGGCCAACGTAAGATTGCGGCAGAAGAAATTCAAATGGAACTTGATTCTCAGCTTAAAAAATTTAAAGCTGAAGGTAAGCTGCTTGAGGCTGAGCGTTTGAGACGCCGAACACAGCATGACTTAGCCTTGATTCGAGAGGTAGGTTATTGTAACGGTATTGAGAACTACTCTCGGCATTTTGACCGCCGCCAGCCTGGTGAGGCTCCATATACACTTCTGTCATACTTTCCGCACACCAAAGACGGTAAACCTGACTTCTTAACTATTATTGATGAGTCACACGTCACTATTCCGCAGGTAAACGGTATGTACGCTGGTGATCGTTCACGTAAGGATACGTTGGTTGAGTTCGGTTTTCGTCTACCGAGCGCGATAGATAATCGCCCTCTAAAATTTGCTGAATTCGAGGCAAAAATTGGGCAACGTATCTATACCTCAGCCACACCTGGCAAATATGAGTACGAAAAAGCTGTAGAAGCACGGATTCCGATGGTGGAGCAAATCATTCGACCAACTGGTCTAGTCGATCCGATTATTGACATGCGACCTATTACTGCCTTTGTCTTACCTGAGACAAATATCCAAAAACTGTATGTTACAAGAATAGCTGAAAGTAGTAGCGAGTTATACACAGGCACAGATGTCAGTAGCTATCCTGGCCAGATTAAAGATTTTATCGAAGAAGCGATAAAAGTTATTGCCGGTGGTGCCCGTGTACTTACAACAACACTCACAAAAAAAATGGCCGAGGATCTCTCGGAGTTTCTAACTGAGCGGGGAATTAGTACTAAGTATATTCATAGTGATGTTGATACGATTGAACGTATCGAAATTCTCACCGACTTCCGTCGTGGAAAATTTGATTGTCTGGTGGGAGTTAACCTTCTTCGTGAAGGTCTAGATTTACCTGAAGTGGAACTAGTGGCTATTTTGGATGCAGATAAGCAAGGTTTTTTGCGTAGTGAAACGGCACTGATCCAAACAATTGGCCGAGCTGCACGTAATGTTAATGGTCGCGTTATTCTGTATGCTGACGAAATGACCCAGGCCCTAGAAAAAGCTGTCGGTGAAACAACACGCCGCCGTAACCGGCAAATTGCCTACAATAAGGAGCACGGCATTACTCCGACTACGATCGCAAAGGAAATTAAATCAATTACCGATCAGATGCGCACAGAGCATGATGAGACTGTTGATACCTTGCTTAAGGTAGATATGGCTCTTTTTGAAAAGAATCCTAAAGGGGTACTTAAAGATAAGAAGCGGCAAATGGATGAAGCCGTTTCCGGCCTCGACTTTGAGACGGCGGCAATTATTCGAGACGAAATCCGTGTTCTTGAAGCTAGTTTGATAAAAAAGAAAGTACGTAGTACAAAGCCAAAAAAGTAACCAACACTACTGATATACTAAGTATAAGCAACTAATTTTGAATGTATGATAGCAAAAAAAGATAAAGTGCACGGTAAAAGCTTTGTTGTATTTGGTGGCGACGTTCAGTTGATAAATTCCCTTGAACGCATGCTCCTTTTTGCTGGGGCCAATGTACAAGCCGCTACTACCGGATTTAAAGGCATTTCCTATACTCTTAATCTTCGTCCTGACATTGTGATATTTGATGACACTGTCACAGATATGGATCCCGAAAAAGTAATTGAGGAGCTGCAAGTTAATGAGCTCACCAAAAATATTCCGATGATTATCATTTCCGGACGTACAGAAACAGATCCATACAAGTATCTTTTTGGCACTGGTATCCAAGACTACATTCGACGCAGTGAATTTGATGTTATGCAAGTAGTGCTCCGTATTGAAACCGTATTACGTAAGTGTTCAACCGGTGCCGAAGAAGTTATCTTTGATTTTACAGAATCTGAAAAAAACATCACTAAGACTGACGCAAATCACGAACTGCGACTATTGGTAGTAGAAGATGACCCTTTACTGCGAAATTTACTCACGATTCGCTTGCAAAAAAGTGCGATCAACTACCTGTTTTGTAACTCCGGCACTGATGCTGTTGGTGTAGTATTAGAGTATAAGCCAACAGTGCTAATTCTGGACTTGATGCTTCCAGGTAAAAATGGTTTGGATGTACTGTCTGAAATACGCTCACTACCCGAGATTGCGGGAACCCCAGTTATAATTTTCTCAAATAAGGACGATGATGCGGAGCGTTCACGTGCTGTAGATTTGGGTGTAAAAGATTTTATGGTCAAAGCCACTACAGATTTAGGAGAACTGGTGTCATTAATTATGGCTCGTGGCAAATAAATCGTTAATAACGTACTCGTTTTGAATTGCAACGCGTGTATAATTCAAGGTAATGAGAGGAACTTTACGAAAAGTAAAAGAAGGAGAGGTAAAAAAGACCATTCGCTCTAAAAAAGCCGATGTGTCTTTGTCTGAACCTGTTACTGCCGTACGTGCGGTTCGTAAAAGTCCTAAAAAACTTCCCGTAAAAAAGACCGTTCGTTCCAAAAAAAATCTGCTGGAGACAGTAGAGATGCCGCAAGTACTAGCAGCTCCGAATAATGTACGTAGTCGGTCGTCTCGAGTAAAGAGTAAACGTGAAGAACCAATAGTGTTTCCAAAAAAGGAGGTAGTTTTTGTGCCGTCAACAGCAAGTCTGCGCTTACTAGAAAAAGTTGAGCTTTATCGACTATGGTACAGGGAAAATTTTCCTACCTATATGTCAACAGTAGCTAAAGTTGGTGGCTATGCTTTCGTACTTCTAGGGACTCTACTTGCCTCACTGAGTTACTTAGCTGATCAGGACATGTTTGGCCCCGCTGCGACTGTCTGTACCGAAGTTGACTGCGTTGAAATTGCTGACTCTGAGTTACCGCCGTCGGCGCCCCTGGTTACGTTCTTAAATTCACTCCCTGCCGAACTCACTGCCGATACTGACTTTGTCTTACGTGCTGAAAATACAAGTGAACCAAAAGTGTTCTTACGTCATATCGAGAGTGGTGAGCGTACCGTACTTTCTCCAATTGAATTACTACCACATGGTGAATTTAAATATCTGATTCAACACGATCTGAAGTCTGGTACATACAATATAGAGGCAGAAGTCCGTGATAATACTACAGTCTACAAATTTTCAGGACCAACTTTTTCTGTTCTCGGTGAGGTAGCTGCCGTTGAACAAAAAAAACTAGCTGTACCAGATTTGGCTTCTCTTAGTACTACTACCGCGTCATCATCAGAAAAGAAGGACGAGCAGGACCTACTAGAAATTGAAGCGACTGCCAATAAACCTGATTCTTTTAGACCACTTAACCCCCTCACGGTAGAGGTAGTATCCAATCTAGATGCTACGTACCTTAGAATCAATGTTGGTGATTTTGCTCCAGAAGTAGTTGAAGTCTATAGTCGTGTTGCAGAAGGTAGTGAAGCGATTTTTTTAGGCCTTGCTACGCCTGTTCAAGGTGAGTGGATTTTAAGTCTTACTGCACTTGATTTGCCATACTATAAGCATCAACTCTACGCATCTTTTATGGTGCATGATAAAACCTACCAGACCGAGACAGCTACATTTGTACCGGTGGATCTTTCCAGTACTTCACTAACCTCAGAAAGTGAGCTCTCACTTCTAGTTCAAAAAATTGAGTTGGCACTGGCTACTTCTGATGTTAAAAACGATACGCGACAACATTACTTTTCACACATTGCAAGTACTACGCCTGCATTTTTTGATAAGGCACATGAAGTCTCTTTTGTCGATAGGGTCATGATTGAGGAAGCTGATACACAAATGCAGTCTTCTGGTGAGTTTATTGACCGCTTGCTTAGCTATTACGCTGCAGCAGTACAAGGTGGGCAAATGTATTTATTGAATTTAGTTAACAGTAAACTTACCGCTAAGTATACGCAGATTGCTAATACATCTGACTCCACGGAGAGCGCTACAGCACTGGAGACTCTGTACGCACTGCGCTTCCAGGCACTGAAGGATCGAGTTCGAGACATGGAAGAGTTGATCGCTGATGAAACCAAAGGCTTGACTGCTCGGGATACCGACTTAGATGGCTTCTCGGACTTTGATGAAATTGCTAACTATAGTACCGACCCCGCCAAAGCAGACACTGATAAAGACGGTGTTTTTGACAGTGTCGAAATAATCAGCGGCTTTGATCCGCTTGTCTCGGACATTAGTAATATTGCCATCCTAAACCAAAATATTGACGAAGAAGTATTCACTGAAGTGCTACAGATTATAGGAGTAGAAGCAATTACCCAAAAGAACAATGGTGCAGACAAAACTTATGCGGTAATAAATGGCACTAGTATTCCAAATAGTTATGTCACCATTCTTTCTTATACTTTAGGTTCGATAGGAGTTATCCGTACCAATACCAGTGGAGACTTTTCATACACAATAGAAAAAGATCTAGT
>CAIMDH010000018.1 GCA_903839715.1 uncultured bacterium | reverse complement strand
TCGCCAGGCTTGAGTCAGAAGGATACCAGAGACAGCAAGCAGCATTGTGCATCCAATCAAAGACTGAAAAGAGGTTATATTTAAATATGCTTCTTCATCAGCATCTATTTGTATCCCATAATTAGAAAAGTATATACTGTAATTGTAATTTGTATCACTACCATTTTTATTAGTGCTGGTGATATGGCTGATTATCCTGTCGACAAAATTGTCATCCTTTCTACTGGCGCCCAAGGTGAAGAGTTTGCCGCACTGATGCGAATGGCAACAAGCAAACATAAATTTGTGACTCTTACTGAACGCGACACAATTGTCCTCTCTTCATCAATTATTCCCGGTAATGAAATTGCCGTCCAGAAACTCAAGGATAATCTTTACCGTCGCAACGTAAAAGTAATCAACTACAAAGGTTCTCATGTACACTCCTCAGGACACGGAAACGCCGGCGAGCTTGTATGGGTTCACCAGGCAGTAAAGCCAAAATTCCTCGTTCCTGTTCACGGACACCACTATCATCTCAAGAGTCATATGTACGCCGCTATCGAAAACGGCTTCCCACGTCAAAACATCGTCGTCCCAGATAACGGTACTATCATCGACATCAAGAACGGTAACGAAATTGTGCGTCAGCCAATGACAATTCCTTCTGAGATGGTGCTGGTAGACGGCTTCACTGTCGGAACTCGCCAAGAAGTTGTTCTCCGCGACCGTCTCACTTTGGCACAAGATGGTATGTTTGTAATCATTGCTACCGTCAACAGCAAGACTGGCAAACTCCGTAAGTCTCCTGATATTATCTCTCGTGGCTTTGTGTATCTCCGCGAAAATCAGCAACTATTGTCTGAAGCTCGAGTACTCATTAAGCGCACTGTCGAAAAAGAAACTGAGCGTATGAACCCAATCGATCTCGATTTGGTCAAGGACCAACTTACTGATGTAGTCAGTGGTTTCCTCATGCAAAAGACCCAGAAGACACCGATGGTTATTCCAGTACTTATTGGTGTCTAGTAGTTACCCCCTGAGTTGAATAAAAGACGATAAAAATCCATAGTACACTAGTACTATGGATTTTTATCGTCACTTTTTTACTAATGACCGACCCGGTAAAGAGATTTCGTTCGTTTTCGTCTACCTGATCTCAATTATTTTTACTTTTCAGACCTTACTCCCCGCATATAGTAGTTCGACCTACCTAGAGCGTTTTATTGCACCCGAATATGTCGGACTACTATTTGCCGCCGGTGCTTTTTTAGCAATGATTATCACTTTCCTATTTCCCCGCTTGTTGCGTGCTATCGGCAATGTTCATACAACATTATTACTGATGATAGTAATGATGATTTCATTGGTAGTAATTGGCTATGGAGCCGGTCCAATCTCTACCCTTTTTGCTTTTATTGTTTTCAACGCTATCTACCCTCAGATCTACCTCAACATCGACATCTTTCTCGAAGCACTCATAGGTGATGAAGAACACGCCACCGGCAGCAAACGTGGCCTCATCTTAGCCTTAATGAGTTTTGCTGCATTCCTTGCACCACTAACTATGGGCTATCTCATTGGCGACACAGAGAACCATTCTCTGATCTATTATGTAGCTGCAGCTATTGGTTTTTTATATATTGCCGTATTATTAGTGCGCTTTAGGCATTTCTACGACTTAGAATACAAAACTATCCGCATCCGTGACTTATTACCTATCACATTCAAGAATCGTGATTTGAGTACGGTAATGATTACACAATTTCTTCTCCAGTTTTTCTATACATGGGCAGTCATTTATTTCCCTCTTTATTTTTCAACAGTAATTGGTCTTAGTTGGGAAAGTATCGGTTATATCATAGCTGTTGGACTATTTGCCTTTGTGATTTTTGAATACCCAATCGGCCTCTTAGCTGACAATCATTGGGGTGAAAAAGAAATGATGGCTTTTGGTTTTACTATCCTCGCCATTGCCTCAGCTAGTCTCTTTTATCTACAAGACGCTTCTGTTGTCGCTTTTATGACCCTCATGTTCATTAGTCGCTTTGGCGCAAGTTTGGTTGAAGTTACTACCGAAAGCTACTTTTTTAAGCAAGTAAAAGGAAATGATTCAAATCTGATTAGTCTCTTTCGGCTAATGCGTCCACTCGGCAATCTCATTGGTGCGCTTGCAGGAAGTCTGGCATTATTCTTCTTCCCTCTGCCTTTTATTTTTGTACTACTCGGATTCGTCATGGCCTCAGGTACATTCATCACCCTTAGACTAACTGATACTAGGTAACCAGCATAAAGCGCCGACCGTTCTTAATTACTAATCCTTCTACACAGAGAGCCTGCAGTACCTCAGTAAGAACACTTTTTTCTATAATCAAAGTAGAAGCCAGCCGCAACAATGGTATACCTGATGGTACTCCCGCCAACTGACGTACTACTGCGCCACGAACTTCCCTTCGGCTACCTTTAAATGGTTTTTGAACAACATGATGCTTACTTTGATGATTGATGCTCCCGTAGGTTTTCTTTAGATACACTCCATAATCCATGAGTGCGTAATACCATTCTCGTGACTTTTTCTTATCTAAAGTCTCTAAAATAAACGGACAGAGTTCACTGTCCGTGACCGCTGTGCGCTCTTTAAAAAAATGGTACGTAAAGACTGTACGAATATTCGTTTCAATCATGACCACTGGTAAATTATAAGCAAAAGCAGCTACCGCCGCTGCGGTGTATGGGCCAACACCTGGCAAGTCAGCTAATCCTTTACTAGTTGTTGGAAACACCCCACCATTTGACACCACCACCTCTGCAGCCTGCTTCAAATATTTCGCCCGACGATTATACCCAAGACCCACCCAGAGCCTCAAAACGGCCCCTAGCGGCGCTTTTGCAAGCTCTTGTACGTTTGGATATGTCTTTATAAAAAGCTCGTATTTTGGTCGCACTCTATCGACCTGTGTTTGTTGAAGCATTACTTCCGAAACTAGTATGTGGTACGGGTCAGTAGTGTGCCGCCATGGCAAATCATGCCGTCCTTGTTTCTTGTAGTATGACTTGACGGTTCGCCGAAAAGCCTGGACCGTATTCTCCATATCCTACAGATGGTATATGACGTCTTTTCGCTCAACTACCACTTCCCACTTCATCCGCATCGCGTGAGTGTACAGTGCCAGATTCGGATTAAAACAAATCGGATGCTCAACTGATTCAAGTAGTGAAATATCACCTTCAGTATCCCCGACCGCTACCGAACCTTCGAGTGTAAAGTCAGGATTGTGATCAAATACGCGCTTTACGATATTTGCCTTATTTTTAATCCAATGTTCGTCAGTAACCACTCCAGTAAATCGGTCCTGAGGCCCAATTTCATACATCCGACCATACACCTTATCAAAGCCATACTGCATACAAAAATCATCAAGTACTGTCTTAGGCGACTGAGAGATAGCGATAATATAATAGCCATCATCTTTGAGTGTTTGAATCAAATCTCTCGTGTAGCGATAGACTCGACGGCCCTGCACCGCTACCACCGAACGCCCCACATCGGCTAGCTCGCCATAATGCACGCCTTGCAAGTTTGTAATAAATGCGCGTACCACAGCATCAATATACGTCTCATAGTCACCTTGACGATTCCACCAAGCTTCATGTTCTTCACGAAATTCTTCGCGTACCTCCTCCGGAAAAATCCCCTGCCTAATTAATCCCTCCACCAACTCAATCAATAAGCTCGAACGGAAGACCGTTCCGTCAATATCAAAGAAAGCCACTTTTTGCATAGATGGTACAAGTGTACCAAAAATACTTGTACTATCACAAGATGTATCAAAAAAGCGCTGGTGCGCTTTTTTGATATTTATGACACCTGGATCCAGACAGGTCGCCATTCATGCCACTCTTCTTTAGACACAAGTTCTTCACGGTACTCACCTTCTATAAGCCGGCCGACTCCCTCAATAACAATCGCTTCGTCTATATGCACTGCTTTGGTATATCCGACAAAGCCAGTACCATCTAACTTAGTATATTCTAAAATTGCTCCCGTCTTTGGCCGAACACCAATCTGAATACCTAGTTTGCCCTTTAGTAGGTTTTGCCACGTACCTGCCAAACGCGGACGCACTCCTGGCCACTCAATCTTGCGCCCAGCTTCCTTGAGCCGATAGGACACAAATTCAACCGATTGCAGTGATGTACATAGTTCTCCGGCCAAAAATTCATCATGGGTAATACCGCGTAATTTTTTGGTATCAGGATGATTTACTGAATAAATCTCGCCATTATTGAATACCGGAAAAATATCGTGTGCTTGTTGTGCTAATGCATCTTTAAAAATCCAGCCAGTAATTACACCATAGGACACGTGAGCAAATCTCCCTTCGTACCCAATCACATACACACTATCAGTATAAGAGAGTGTGTGTACTGCTCCATCAAAAGAAACGACGGGTCGTAGCAACAACTGAGCGCTCGGCACCGCCACATAGGCTTTTTCACCTTGTAGACCTACCGCTGGTGCTGGCGCTACCAGAGCTAGCTTAGTAACAACCGCAGGCAAGGAAGGCACTGCTATAGGTGCAGGAACAGCCAACATCTGTCCCTCAGTAACCTGTGCCGGACTAGTTACTATTAAAGACCCTTTAAAAAGAAATTCCCACAAATCTTTAAGGACAGCCACGAAAGTATGCATAGTGAAAATCAAAGCTCATTACTCTGCTATTACTCCCTAGGAAAAGCGAATAGTACGATAAAGGTGTGTCGCCAAAGCGCCAAACGTAGTTAGAAATAGGCCAGTTAACACCATTGGACCTACAACTGGCATGAACACCAATAAGTAGGTCAAGGCGGTACCAAGCACCACCACCGGAACACTAACACTCTTAGTACTGGAAACAAGCTTGAGCACATACGCGCCAGTAACTACTCCGGTAACAGTCATACTTATAATCAATACCCCAAAATACAAAAAGAACAGTATCAACCCGACCAGCCCACCAAGCATACTCATTAGAAGAATAATGGCAGCAATAGGTGTGAGGAATACTAAACCAAAACCAATCAGCATACTGCGGAGTGGGTGCACTGTAGCCTGAGTTACGACTCGCTCCAGTAAGCGCGCAAAGAGGAGATACCACACCAGTGCCGCAAACATCATAATAAGTAATGGTACAAGCACATCGCGTCGACTAGGCGTTTCAGTTACCAGTGGGTCATTACGCACCACTTTTCCGGCCACACGAGCATTTTGAGCACGATTGAGCTCAGATGCACTCGCATACTTCACCATTCCAGTAATTTCTGCTCGATCTCCTAGAGTGAGGGCAGCTGTTCTGATATCAACATCTGCCCCTACCACTGCATCAATCCGCAAGGACTCACTTGTACCATAGATAGACTTCCCTACTTGTCCGGAAATATCTGCCTTAGTACCAAAAAAGAGAATATCCCCACTGATTTTTGCGGTCGAAAGAACCTTAAGTGAGTGTGCCACCACCACCAAATCTCCCTTTACTTCTCCTGCGATTGTGATAGCCCCTCCTACAAGACGAACATCATCTCCGACAATTCCGTCAAGGTTAATTGTTCCGGCAACAGCCGCTACATCTGCCCCGACCTGACCATTTATCGTAACACTCTCTCCAATCGAGAGTAAATCTTCAGTAACTTCACCTGAAACCACCACAGTATCAGCTAATCCATATAAATCTCCTTCCACTGCTTGTTCCGCAGCTACCGTTACAGTCTCGCTATAACGAAAAACCGATGACGCGGACGACACTGAGGGAATAGCTAGTAGCACCAAGAGTACAAGGAAACGATTCATATTAATTGGTTTTTTGTTTATAAAACTTACAGTCACAGCGACTACAAGGTACTCAATACCACTTGAGTATAGCATAAAATACTACGTATTTTGGTTGCGACACTACATTTAGCTTTACGCAAAACAGAAAATGCAAAACAACACTAGATAGCGTATTTCAAGGGCAAAGTTTGAATATACCAAAAAACCAGTACTAGAGACAAAACCGAAACAAACATGAGCGCGCTCATGATCCAAAGAAACTTTCTCATGGTGCTTGGTAATCGATTGGTGCTTGCAACACCGTAATCAAAGTCAAGGCAAGCACTATCAAAAACAGTAACGCCGAAAAAAGAGCGACCCGCGGCCGCGAAATTTCCATCTGGCCAGTATGCCAGTCACGGATATAGAGAAAAGAAAAAATAAATCGCCAGAAGGTCATACTTATTCTGAAAGCTTCTTATATAGTCTACCAGTAAATGCCAGGAGACAAACGCCAAACAATAGAATAAGTTCTGGATGATTGACTAAAATATCGTATTTCAAAATTAATTGTTCGATTCCGAGAATTACTGAAGCAGCACCAATAGTGACCATTAGTCCAAATATAACTGGATAGCGCTGAAGTATTGTTCTTCGTACCGGCGCTACATACGTATCGACAGTTTTTACGGTTGACATAGCAGCGAGATCTGCCATTTTAAACACTTCCTCGACTCTGTCAGTAGATACTATTCCAAAAAAATGTTTGATATTTTTAAACATACTTTATTGTACTAAGTTTTGTATATATAACTCTTTACCTTTCTCCCACATTTCAGGATGACCATTTTTTGAGAGCCAATACCACCATTCCGCACCCCACAAATACTGCTTATCGTAGCGCGTATCCTTAGCATAGGCTAAAATATCATCAAATTTTTCAGGGTCCATGCGCGTAAATTGCGTTTCTACCGGAACAGTCGCAATAGGCGCAATGAGCCACGGTTCAGCTGAAAGTTCAATTAGAAATGTTGGTTTTTTGCCATAGAGCAAAGCTAAGGCATTTTCTTTGACGCGGTACACAAACGGTGGGAGTAATGTACGGAACTGCCCAAGTTCAGGATTCCAGAAATGCACATACACGCTAGTTCCAAAGGCATCACCACGCTTGTAGGCACCGTACCACAATCCAAGATTGCCACTATCTGTCACCAAGATGGGTCTTGTGGGATCCAGACTCTTTACTAGTGCAATCTCCCGATCAAGAAACCCAGAATCGAGTGCACCACAATACTCAAAAGCAAACATCTCCAAAAACGGTTCATTCTCGACTTGCCAATATTTTACTGCAGAACTAGAACTATATCGTTCTACCACCGCCTTCATATATGCCATTTGTTCTACATTTCGCTCATCACTCAAAATAGTCTGCGCCCAAGTCGGGACATGACACTCAGGCCAACGCGGCAAACGACGGCCAACTGCCAAAATAACTTCGGCCCCGACTTCTTCAGCGCGCCGTACTTGGTAGTCGAGTTCAGTAAAATTATAGGTATCTTTATTTGGTTCAATCATTGGCCAATGTGCGGCCAAGCGTAAATGTCGTACATTAAGATCGTTCAAGATAGCTTCGTAGGTTTCTTGCCAATCAAGACCAAGCTCTGTGGCATACATAGTATTAAAAGACATTCCATATGTAATAGTTTCAGGAACAGGTTTTTGCGCTAACAACAAAACAGCCAAAGAAATAACTACAATATTTGCTAAAAGAACCAGCAATAAAATTTTCCACCAAGACATATGATTATAAGAAAAGAATGAAATATCCGACCGTTATCACAGCGACATAGAGTACATGTCTGAATATTTCTTTGGGACGGGCTTCGTGTCTAGCAATAGAGTCAGGCAGGAGACTTCCAAACGCAACTGTTGCCAGTAAAATAAAAACAAACTTCAATCCATCAAGTGCTTGTACCACGGCCACGTTACCAGCATCTGTGGCTTTAAGCACCAGAAAGGCCGCCACACCAGCTAGTACCTTGGTCATAATTACAATCACACCAGTTTTGCGGGTAGTGCGCTTAGTTTGCTCGGTAACTCGATCAAAATAAGCCGGGACCATCAACAGCGACAATGCAAAGAGTACAAAGCCTACTCGAGACCAAAAGAATCCATCATCAAAACTGGTTTCTAAAAATAGCCCCTTCATCGAAATGAAGTGCAGCGCAAAAAACAATCCGGAATGGAGAAGATTGAGAATTATTCCACGATGAGGTATCGTCTGAGCCACCAAGAGCGTCCCCAGTGCCAAAACCACTACACCCCAGATATGAGTGGTTGAGAGTGGAATGTTAAGAAGCAGATAACTTAAACCAAATGTTGAAAGTGCAGACACAGCGCCAATAACAGGCATCACATTGACCGCTTCTGCACGTTTTAGTGCCTCATACATGGAGACGAGTGCCATGAAGAAGGTGTACGCAGCCAAAAAAGAGATACCGACCACCTGAATCGTCGGTCGTAGTACATTGTCAAAACTCGGAAACCCAAGATCTACTAATCCAGGTATATATGCCAAGAAATATATCACCCCCCAAAATCCGGTCAGTAAGCAAGAATAAAAAGCGTATACAAAAGGCTTAGGTAACGCCTTTTCGTCGGTCACAATATATTTATCCAAAAATGCTACGACCGCATTAATGAGCTGCCCAAAAGTAGCAAGTAAGAGCCAGGACATATACTGTTATTCTACCACTTTATTTTCCTCGCAGATTTTCTTATACACGTACGCTGACGGACGGACTGTACGCTTTTGAGTTTCATAATCCACATGAATCAACCCAAACCGCTTAGCAAACCCAAGCGCCCATTCGTAATTGTCGAGCAATGACCAGTACATATGTCCACGTACATCAGCGCCATTTTGAATAGCTTGCCACACTCCAGTCACCTGTCGTTTAATATACTCAGCTCGACCAGTATCAGAAGCATCAGCCAAACCACCTTCAGAGACAAAAAGCGGCTTCCGGTACCGTGCCAGCATCATGAGGGCTTCATAAATATGTTCTGGAGCAAAATTCCAGTCCATATCGGTCTTACGCCAAGACCTGGTGTCACCAAACTGAGTATAGAAATAATAATTGAGGCCAATCGAATCACAGTAGCGCGCAACGCGATTCATAAACTTGTATGTCCAAAAATAGTTGGCAATTTTTGCTTTCAGTTGATTGAATATAGTGCCATTGGCGGCAAACACAATAACATGCTTCACAATACTGACATCAGTAGCTGGCGACAGCTTCTTAATAGCACAGTACGCCGCGTTATGAGACTCTGCCAAATGGCGCATCACACGAAAATAAAGAAAAAGCGGAGCAATGCCACGAGAAGCCTTAGCTTCATACTGTCGACCTGAGTTCGTAATAGAGACCACATCAGTCAGTGAGAAGCGTTTAAATGGTGGCCAACTTCCACGTAACCACCCATTACTTCCATACACATTTGGTTCATTCATGGTCGAAAAATGACCACAGAGATCGCCGAGCTCAGCCACCACAAAAGCGGCGTACTTAGCAAAGATTTTTGGAGAGTCCTTTCGCTCAAATCCGCCCGAATTTGCAAACCATTGTGGTAAGGTGAAATGCCAAATTGTAATGTATGGCTTGAGACCTTGCGCATGAAGTGATTTTAAGACAGCGCGGTAGTGTAAAATAGCCGCCTGATCAAACGTTCCCTCTTCAGGCTCAATACGCGCCCACTCTACTGAGAAGCGATGTGCAGTATGTCCAAGCTCTTTAGCGAGCATAAAATCTTCCTCATAGCGGTTGTAGTGATCGCAGGCAATACCACAAGTAGGTACGCGCTCTTCATTTGCAGCTTGTGCCCAGTCCGTATTATCAATTCCTCCCTCCACCTGATATGCAGCAGTTGCAGCACCCCAGTAAAAACCGTCCGGAAATTTTTTCTCAATCATATAACACAGAGTATAACAAAAAGTCACGCTCGCAAGAGCGTGACTTGGGGGTTGATGTAAAATTTAACGAAGCGGCAATCCGGAAAAAGGGCCACCTTTACCAATTCGGCCGAAGCCAAATATTTTAAGCGGTATCTGTTTTCCTTGCACTGTTACTCCAAAGAAACAGGTTTTTTTGGAACCATGTAGAGTACGCACTAGTCCTCGCAATGGTACTTGTGAAACACCAGTCACATCAACAGTAGTCCAACCGACATACCACTCACCAGTGAAGTCTCCTGCGTCTAGCACAACGTACTCGCACCAGCCACCAAACCGTGGCATATGGAATAATGGGATAACCCCCCACAAACGACGCTTTGCAGCAAAAGGATCCCCTGGCACTAGGACCATAAAATCATTTCTGAAATCGAAGGTCTTTGGATCAAACTTATGATTGTTCCAAAAGTGCGTACGTTGTGGTTCTTCGTACCATGTATCCTGTAACCAATACATAACTGGCCTCATAAGCCAATCAAGAGAAGCTCCAAACCAACCTTGAGGTTTGAATATTAAGCGGCTTTTACTTGAATTCATTTTAAACCCCTCTTTAAGTTTTTTAAAAAACCAACTTTCAATATTATGTCACAATTTTACCTAAAAATCAATCTGTACTTCCGCCTGAGGTACGCTCGTGCCAAATTCTAACCATTTTAGATAGAGGGCGGTTGTAGCAACAACATCTCGTGCATTATACCGAGCAATAGTACTAAACTTTTTGCTCGCCCATAGTTCTGCGACGTCATCACCACTCACTTCGACTTTTGGGCTTAAAATCCCATACGCACGACAAAAGAGATGTAGGCTTGGACGTCGCGTCATTGCTCCAAAAAAAGTCAGCTCGTCTTGTAAATCAAAATGTCGACAAGAACGTTGCTGTGAAGGATACCGGCCCTCTAGTAAGTTTTTAGTTGGCCGCACTTCATGTATGACAGAACGATGGACTAAAAACGGCACATCAAAAGTACGTCCATTGAATGTAACAAAGGTATTGTAATGTTTTGCTCCTTCCCAAAATTCACGCAGCATTGTCACCTCACTACGCTGTTTGTATGTATACTCCCCTTCCACCTCGTCACTCTCAGAACCATAACCAGTATAGTAGACGACACCCTTTTGGCGCTCTAGGTCATAGAGACCGATTGCAACGACAGATCCGGTTAGAGGAGAAAAACCTAGGCCACTCTCAATATCATGGAGTAACGCCGCCTTCTCGTCAGCATTTTTTACTGAGTGCTCCACCCACCGTGTCAGTACTTTCTGTGTCGTACCATCAAGACTCTCCCAGTCTTCGCCGACGGTTTCAATATCAAAAATCAGTGTTGCCATAGGCTATGTTTATAAGGTTACGGGAACACCGCCAAAACACCCAAGCACTCCTTCACGTTCTGCACTTAAATAATAGCGATACTCTCCACTAGCTGACGAACCACCACACTCATCGGTCACTGCCGTACTCACACCATAAATAGGAAATCCATCAAGCGCATAGCCGACGAGTGTCTCTGCTCCAAATACCCGATACAGTGCTTGTTCATTATTTCTAATAAGAGAACCATCAGTAGCAATGCCAACCACATCAGAATGCAAACAGGTCTTAGTTGCCAGAGGCGCGCCCCGGAGTGGTAACTGTAAGACAAGCGTGCGGGCAGGCCCCGACATGGCAGCACTGGTACCTGTAGCATTTTCAACTACCAGAGGCACTGCCGCCACCTCACGATAGACAAGACGCGCACCCTCAACCACCTCAAAGCGTAGCCCTGTTGGCTCCCAAACCGGAGTAATAGCTGTGTAGCGCGGGCAATACAATACAGCGCTAGGCACCACAGCCTTTTCTTCTACTACTTCCTCAGTTAGAACCACAGGATTTTCTACCGCCGGAGAATCCAATACCAATGCCGCAATTTTTTCACGCAACAGTGTTAGTCGACCAGTACGATCAAGAGCTGCCGCCTCTGGCAATACTGCTTCATAGGTCACTTCTTCAGAAGATACTAGCAGGGCAGAAAATGAAGACGATGTAGACCGCTTAGAGATATCACTCTGCAAAGTTGCAGTGATACCGACCAGAATAAAAGCTACCGTAAGAAGAAACAATAAAAAATCTTTAGTGCGAAATGGCATATGACTATCATAACAGAAAAACACTCTTCCAAAAGAGCACTTCCCCAAAATGTAGGTTTAGCGACCAGCAACTTTAATCTCCACCAATTGTTCGACTCGCCTGATATCAGCTAGGAGTTTTGACCGATCAGGATTGTAAAAATGAACTTCAAAAACACCCTTACCGCCGTTTTTTGAAAATTTTGCACGCTCACCCACTTGTAACAACTGTTCTAATTTAGTTATAGATTTAACTTGACCGGCCTTTTTTAAACCACGAACTGATTCAATTTTACCTTCAGTTCCTGAGTAATATCTCATTACTGCTGCAAAACCCTTACACTTTTTGGGAATTATTGGAGTTTTGGGAATTCTAATCAAAACATCATTTACATTATGATCAATATCACAACTTGCTTTATATAGATCAATTCTAAAACCACCGACACGTGCGCCAATTTCAATAATTCGCCACTCACTGTCAACACGCATGAGCTCTATATGGGCAGTAGTACTTCTTAACCCAAGAGCATGAATACCTAGCTCAGCTGCTTCTTGTGCTCGCTCTACACTTTCAGATTTTAAATTTGTGGGTGTGATTCTTAAATAGTTATAAAAATCATCATGACCAATATCTTTACCCGTTTTAACTTGAACAAGCGGGCAATGATACACGACACCTCGAGAGTCTACATATGAGTCAATGG
>CAIMDH010000017.1 GCA_903839715.1 uncultured bacterium | reverse complement strand
GTCTAAAGTATGGTTGGTGATATTGCAACGACCACCACCAGTGATACGGAGTTTTTTACCCAAGTAAGGGTTTTTTTCGAGAAGAAGTACTCGTTCACCTTGTGTTGCTGCTACGCCAGCGCTCATCATACCAGCGGCGCCACCGCCAATTACGAGTACGTCCCAGTTATCTTGCATATGTGTATCGTAGCATATGAAATAAATAAGAGGATAAAAAAAGCTTATTAATAAAGAGCACTTAAGGTTTTAAGATTAGTGCCTTTGTGCCCGTTCAAATTTTTTTGAGAATAATTTGATTGCTTCAAGTACTGGAAGACTGTCTTTACCAAGGGTGGTCAAAGTATATGAGACACTGTGACCGCCGCTATTTTCTGTGCGGGCGAGTAGTCCGGCAGTTTCAAGCTCGTTTAGTTTTTTGGTTAGAGTTGTCGGGTTGATATTGCCGACAGCACGTTGGAGTTCACAGTAGCGTTGCTCACCATGTTGGAGAGACTCAATGATTCGCAGGATCCAGAAATCAGCCAGTAGCTTGAGGCTGTGGCTACACGTAGTAACACGAGGGGGAATAGATGACATATAAATGTTTGCTATAAAAAGTATAGTACTATATAATCTGTAGCGTTAAGTAATAGTAGCATAATTTTTTACATTGTATACCGTATGGCAAAAATAAAAATCATTACCGGTTCAAACAGACCAGGTCGTTTTAATCCACAGCCAGTGGCATGGGTTAAGAGTATAGCAGAGACAGTTTCCGGTATAGAGGTGGAAGTGCTAGATTTGGCAGAAATTAACCTGCCGTTTCTGGACGAAACTCTGCCGCCAATGATGGGGCAGTATACGCAGGTACATACTAAGGCTTGGTCAGCAAAGATTGGAGAAGCTGATGGATTTATCTTTGTGACTCCTGAGTACAATCATGCATACCCAGCGGTCTTGAAAAACGCTATTGATTATCTCTTTACTGAATGGAACTACAAGCCAGTAGCATTTGTGAGTTACGGCGCTGTAGTAGGCGGAGCGCTGGCGGTAGAACAACTACGCTCACTAGCTTCAGTACTCAACATGTTTGCGTTGAAGGAACAGGTAGTAATTCCCAACTATTGGGGTGGATTGAATGAGGATGGCGAATATCAATTTACCGCAGAACAGGGTAAGGTTGCTACAGAAATGCTTATTAAGCTTGCGTTTTGGTCCGAAGAAATGAAAGTTTCACGAGCGAAACTTTCATAAGGTGATAGTTTTAAAAAAGCCCAAGTAGCAGTAGCTACTTGGGCTTTTTTCATCCACAGCTCTAAAATTACAAATGCGTTATACTGTACTGGTATGCCAATCAAAATTTCCGCTGACTATAAAAGCGCTTTTAAACAAGTTGATATTCGGGGAGTATATCCCACTGAGGTAGATGAAGAAGTGACGTACTTAGTAGCACGGAGTTTTGTTGATGAATATGCGCTCAAGAAAGTCGCTGTTGCGCGTGATATGCGTCTCTCTTCTCCAGTGCTTTTTGATGCATTTTGTAAGGGGGCGACCGATGGTGGTGCTGAGGTGATTGATCTTGGTCTAGTACATACACCAGTTTTGTACTATGTGTCTGGCAGTCAGAAGCTTGCGGGAGTAATGATAACTGCTTCACATAGCCCAAAAAACCAAAACGGTTTGAAGCTCGTCTTGCCCGGGGCAATTCCCCTCACTGAAGAGGTTGGACTAAAACAAATCCGAAAGCGGATGGAGAAAGGAGTTTTCGCTGAAGTAAAGAAACCAGGTAAGGTAACCGTTAAAGATGTAAAAGCAGCGTATCTCAAGTACGAGCTAAAAGGTATCAAGACTAAAGGTATGGAAGACCTTGAGGTGGTAGCAGATGCTGGTAATGGTATGGGAGCAGTTATGATGGAGTTGCTTACTGGCGCGCTACCAGTATCCTTTACAACTCTCAATTCTGAACTCGATGGTCGTTTTCCTAGTCGGGCTTCAGATCCTACTCTGAAGAAAAATCAAAAACCAATTACCACAGCGCTAAAGACAGGGGGGTATGATTTTGGTATTAGCTTTGACGGTGATGGAGACCGGATTGCTTTTTTTGATGCTGAAGGCGCTTACATCAATAGTGCTGCTATTGGTGCAGTGATAGCAAAACGGATGCTCAAGAAACATAAAGGCGCCAAGATTGTCTACACAAATCTGACGAGCCGGATTCTGGAAGAAGCTATACTTGATGCGGGCGGTAAACCAGTTCCTGCTAAGGTCGGACATGCCTATATCAAAGAGACGATGAGAAAAGAAGATGCCTTCTTTGGCTGTGAGCATTCAGGACACTTTTATTTTAAAGAGTATTTTTATACCGACTCAATTGCGTTCACGTTACGATATGTTCTCGAAGCCTTCGCCGAAGCCAAAGCTGCTGGTCAGACGTTTGGCGAGATGATGGCTCCGTTTATGCAGTATAAACAGACGGAAGATGTAATTGTCGATGTGGTAGATAAGAAAAAAGCCCAAGCGTCAGTCGAAGCATTTCTTAAAGCGAAAAAACCAGTAAAGATACGAAAATTTGATGGTGTCTATGTGGACTATGGAGAAGTTTGGGGTTCGGTCAAAATCAGTGTAACTGAACATGCGCTCAAGATGATGTTTGAAGGTCGTGATAAGAAAAAAGCCCAGAAGTTGCAAGATGAAGTCGCATCTTACGTGAAAAGTATAGCTAACGATTAGAAATACTTTTACTGTCAGGAGTACAACAACACCAAAGCTTTGCTTTGGTGTTGTTGTACTCTAAAAATATCATCGCCGGAAAGCGATACCAAAGACAGTAAAATTTCCTGGCTCCACCCAATTTCATACATAAACCAAAAATCACGTAAATCTACAGTAGGTGGGAAATTTTACAAAACGTGATAGTATGGCGCGATATGAAACCTGAGTACGAATATATCTTTGGAAAACATGCCGTTTCTGAAGCGTTAAAGGAGCGACCAGATGTGGTGAAACAGATTTTTTTGGATCTGAATTTTTCTGATGCCAGTCTTATGAAACAGATTGAGACAGCAGGCATAGCTCCTCGACCGCTTAACCCAAATAATCCACCGCGGGGAGTTTCTGCTAATGCGTCGCATCAGGGTATTGTTGCGGGAATTCTACCTGAGAAGTTAATGGTTGAGTACAAGGAATTTATTAACAATCTGTCAGTTACTCCAGATACGGCAGTATTGATTTTGGGTGAAGTACAAGACCCACATAATGTCGGTGCAGTGATTCGTTCAGCAGCAGCATTTGGGTTGGCGGGGGTACTTATTCCGCCGCACAACCAAGCTCCGGTGACTGGTACAGTGATAAAAGTTTCCGCAGGAATGGCATTCCGTATTCCGGTTGTTGCTATCAGTAACGTCAATGCCGTTATCCGTGATCTTCAGAAGAAAGGATTTTGGGTATATGGACTGGAAGGTGATGGTACTGTCACTACCACTAATGAGCAGTTTCCTAAGCCATCAGCTTTTGTGCTTGGTAATGAAGGTTCAGGCTTACGTCAAAAAACCAAGGAAGTATGTGACGATTTGATTTCTATTCCGATTCATCCACGTTGTGAGTCTCTTAATGCTGCTGCCGCTACGGCCATAGTTTTAGCGACTTGGAGTGCACAGCATCCTGCAGCTTTGGTATAGCTCTCATGAACAAGTATGGTACTATATACCGCAAACGTTCCCTTATTAGGAGGTGATTCACGTTGTTAATTTTCGTAAGTTTTATTTTTATGGATGAAAAAAAGCAAGAAGATACTACAGGAGTTGCGACTGAGGTAACCCCTGAAACAATTACTCCAGCTACAGAAGTAGTCGTAGAAACTGCACCTGTTTCTGAAACAGAAGTGGTTTCTCCTGATGTGGTAGAGCCAGTTCATGTTTCGGACTCGGTAGAAGTGAAACAGGAAGAAGTACAACCTGCTCCAGCTGCTTTCAATTACAAAATGTATGTTGGAGCAGTACTAGGAATTCTCGTAGTGTGCGGGGGACTGCTTTTTGTACTTGAAAAGGAGGGCCGTATTTCAACCGGTCTTTTTGCAGGTGTGATTGCAAAGATGGAGGCTAGTGTTCCTGCGGCAAAGGTTAATGGTACTGTTATTCCCAAGGTTGAATTTGAAAGTAGTCTTAAACAACTCAATCAAATGAGTACTTCACAAGGAGTCGATATTGCTGAGACGACAGTCGCAGCTGACTTACGGAAACAAGCAATTGATACGTTGGTCAATGCCGAGCTCTTGCGGCAAGCGGCTCTAGCTGCTGGCAAGACTGTCACACCAGAAGATATTGAAAAACGACTGACAGAAATACGCGATGGGCTCGGTGGCGAGGAGGCATTGGTAGCACGTATGACAGAATTTGGGGTTACACAGGAAAGCCTTCGTCGCGATATCGAGAATGAATTTTTGATCCAAAGTCTTTTTGATGAAAAGATCGACACTGATACTATTGAAGTTACCGACGCTGAAATTACTGAGATGTACAAGCAAGCTGGTGGTACAGAAGCAGGTTTACCTCCACTAGCTGAGGTACGAGAACAAGTTATTTCACAGATTCAATTCAATAAAGAACAAGTACTCATTACTGAATACATTGATACCTTACGAGCAGAAGCTGAGATAGAAGTACTTATCTAAGTACAGGTACCGTAAAAATATAAAGAGGTGTGTCTACACACCTCTTTTTATTTTTTTATAATACACGACTGGTATACTTATTATTATGGATAAGAATCTCGAGGAGCAGCTTAAGCAAATCACTAGGCGTCCAACTGAACGGTTGGTACTTCTGCGAAAACTACCGCTTGCTGAGCGAAGTGTAGTGCTACAGGAACTCTCGCCGCATGTACAGCAGCAGTTACTTGGTGATTTGAGAGTGACTGAAATTGCTGACATTCTGGATCATCTTGATCCACGGCAGGCAGAAAAAATCTTAGCTCGCATTAAAGATCAAAAGCGTCGCTTAAAAATAATAAAGCGTTTAAAGGACGAAGCGCGCGAAAAAATTGAATACTTTTTGCGTTTTCACCCTAAGGCGACAACTACGCTTATTAGTTTTAACTATGTTTTGCTTTCGAGTAAGACCACGATTGGTGATGCTGCGACTGCGATTGAGGAACACTTTGAAGATACGGGCAAGTTTCCAGAAGTATTGGTTCAAGAAAACGGTCAGCTGATTGGTGAAGTATCGATGGCGACACTGGTACGTGAGCGTAACAGTTTTACTCTTAAACGTTTTGTTCGTCCGGTTGAGATAATTTCCTATCAAGCTGAAGTGGCGGAGGTGGTTGATACATTTGCACTCTCACAGCGTAAAAAGGTGGTTGTACTTGATCATGATGAGAGTGTGCTGGGTATTATTTATGCTGACGATGCGTTAGCACTCTTTGGGAAAATACCGGCTGAAACGCTCTATGATATGAGTGGTATGGATGACTCCTCTCGTCCTTTTGATAGTGTGCAGAAAAAGGTTAAAAGTCGCTACCAGTGGCTGGTGCTCAACCTGGCAACTTCATTTTTGGCCGGTTCGATGATTTTTGTTTTTAAAGATACGCTAGATAGACTTGTTATTTTGGCCATGTATATCCCGATTGTAGCGGGTATGGGAGGTAATGCAGCAGGTCAAGTTTTTGCGGTAATGCTCCGTGGGCTAACGCTCGGAACTATTTCTCTCAATACAGCGGGTCCAGCAATTTGGCGTGAAGTACAAGCTGGTTTAATTAATGGTGTTGGTATCGGTATTATTGTGGCAGTTATTTCGGTAATCTGGAACGATAGTGCGATGTTAGGACTTGTGGTCGGCTTATCGATGGTATTCTCACATATTGTAGCCGGATTCTTTGGGGCATTTGTACCACTATTCTTAAAACATATCGGTAAAGACCCTGCTTCAGTATCGACAATTTTTATTACGACGGCTACAGATGTGTTAGGCCTTTCGTTCCTTCTTGGTTTAGGAACACTTTTGCTACTGTAACTAATTAGTGTAAATCGGCGCAAGTGCCGTGGAGTGTGACCTCAATATTCTTGATTGAGAAGCCAGGGAGGGCAAATTCTCTTATTAGTTCCTCGTCATCAACGGTAAAGTGAATGACCTTATTGCATGTATTACAAATAGCATGATGGTGGGGTTCATGTTGGATTTCAAAGCGTGCTTCATCACCGCCTAAGTTGAGTTTGGTCACCGTTCCGACTTTGACGAATGATTCAAGGTTTCGGTAGATGGTCACGAGGTTGATGTGGGGGAGTGAGGCGTGCATTTCTGCTGCGGAAAGAGCTTCTTCGCTAGAATCGAGTAAATCTATAATTTCCTGTCGGTACTTGGTGATACGCATATAAGGGCATAGTACAACAGGGTTGAATTAAATGCAATTTATTTGCAATGCAGGTCGAATGTGCTATGATTGCAAATCAGTTGCATTTAATTAATAACCACAATATATGATATTTGAAGTTCTTGGGGCCGCTTTTTTGGTAATGCTAGCCTCATTGTCCGGGGCTGTATTTGCTTATAAAGCAACAGAACATTTTTTGGAAGTACGAATGTCTTTTTTGGTATCGTTTTCTGCAGGAGTTTTCCTGGTAACTGCTGGTGCGCTCGCTCTCGAAGTTTTTCATTTGGCGGATTCGTATTGGCAAGGAGTCGGCTTAATAGTACTAGGGTACGCGCTCGCGTCAGCTGTGCAGATACTTTTGCCTGAAACGCACCATCATCATGATGTTGAATGTGCTAGTCGACATGGTGCTGCCGCACAAAAACTAATTATAGGGGATGCGATTCATAATGTTGCTGACGGTGTGGTATTAGTGGTAGCGTTTTCAGTATCATCGGTTGTCGGTGTAGCAGCAATGGTGTCGATTGTAATACATGAAGTATTGCAAGAAATATCAGAGTTTTTTGTGATGCGACGCGCTGGCTTCTCTGTCATCAAGGCACTCACTGTTAATTTTGCCGTCTCCAGTACAATATTGATTGGTGTGGCGTTGGGGTATTTGGCACTGGCGTCTGAGGGACTTGAGGTGGCATTATTGGCTTTGAGTGCTGGGTTTTTCGTTCATGTCGTAATCCATGATTTACTCCCCAAGCATGGTGATCATGAAAATATGAAAACATTCTTACTCCATGCTCTGGTGGTAATGGTTGGTGTACTTTTGATGGGTTTGGTAGCGAGCGCAGTTAGTGAGGGTCATGAGCACAGTGAAGTAGAGTCAGAACACGAAGAATTGGGTGGGTATGTAGAGTAGGAGTAGAGGCTTGTGGTAAAGCCGTGCGAGCACGGTGTGACCGGTTTTGCTATACTACATACATTACGTAGTTAATTTGTATAAGTATGTTTTGGTTTATTCTTTTGCTCGTTGTTATAGTAGTGCCATCAATGATTTTTGTGGTTAAGGGTAAGACGGCGGTTATTCTAGAGACTTTTGGTCGTCCGCATCAGCAGGCAGTATTCCCAGGTTTGCGTATGAAGTGGCCGTATCCAATTACTTCGATTGTAGCGCGAGTAAATCTCCAGCTGCAAGAAATTCATGCTGATGTATCAGTAAAGACTAGTGACAATGCCTTCATGACACTACCGGTAAAAGTACAGTACCGAGCTAGTGATGATGGAATTGGAGCCGTGAAGGCACATTACGAGCTTGAGGCGCCTGAAAAACAGATTACCTCCTACGTTCTCAATAATGTCCGTCAGACTGCTTCTGGTATGGAAATGACTGAGTTGTATGCTAATCGTGATGATGTCGAACAGCAGGTACAGACTGCACTTTCAGAACAATTTGCGCGTTTCGGGTACGTTATAGAGAATGTCTTGGTTGATGAGCCGCAACCGAGTGTTGAAGTGCGAGAAGCATTTAACAAAGTTATTGCTAGTAAGCGTCTAATGGAGGCTGCTCGCAATGAGGCAGAAGCAGAACGCATTAAGTTGGTAGGCGCTGCGCAAGCAGAAGCAGAAAGCAAGAAGCTGCAAGGGGAAGGTATGGCTCAGATGCGTGAAGCGATTGCGCGGGGACTAGAGGAGGCGATGAAGACCATGGCCAAGGCCGGACTGTCTTCTGAACAGGCGGTACAACTCCTGACTGACACAAACCGTATCGATGCAATTACGAGTGCAGCCGCACATGGTAATACTATTATTATTGATGCGGGAGCCAATCGTGACATGGCTTCAACT
>CAIMDH010000016.1 GCA_903839715.1 uncultured bacterium | reverse complement strand
GCAAAGCAAGGCTCGCGCCAACCAAAACGGAGGTCAACTGCGCGTTGGGCGGACTTTGCGGGCGCAGAAAAACAAACAAACTATTTTGGTCGCTCCTTGGGGAGTTGAAAAGTTACATACGCATTCGAAAGTGTAAGGAGTATAAGGAGTCAATATGGAGCTAGCCAAGGTTACTTCAAAAGGCCAAATTACTATCCCTGTTGAAATTAGAAAGAGACTCAAGCTCAAAGAAGGCGACAAAGTGTTCTTGCTGGAAGAAAAAGGAAAGATATACTTTCAGAATGCATCGGAGGTCGCGCTTCGTGATTTCCAAGACGAAATGTGTGGTCAAGCTACAAAAACTGGTTTTCAGAGCGAAGACGACGTTGTCCAGTACATTAAGAGTATTCGAAGTAGTTCTGGGACATAAGCTTGAGTTTTCTCATTGAGACCCATGATGTGACATTGTGTTCATTCTCAATTGAAGAAGCGAGGACAGTTTTTTAAAGAAAGTTTCCTGATAAAGTCGAATCACTAGAACGCTTCCTACGCGGTATTGACTATACCCTGTTTCAAACACCCGAATCTATCGATCCGGAGGAATTTCAGCGATTCGAGATGTAGATGATATTCCTATATCAGTGTTGGGTAAATTTAATAAGATTTGACGATAGCTACCTTTGAACGAATATTATGGTGATAAAAACGGAGGTTACCATGAGATTGCGCTTACTGATGACGATATTGCTAATGACCTTTTTGGAAGGTCTATATGCTGGGGGTGGGGGAGGTTTCTATGTAATTGCTCCAGTCCCGTTGCCAAATCTACCGATGAGTAGTTTAAACAACAGTGGTACGTCTGATGTAAATAAATCCTATGATTCCTTTGGAAATAATCTGGGCATTTCGCCGACTCAAATGTACGGGGGCTATGGATACGGACTTACTCCTGACGATGGAATACTGGGATTCTACGGTGTGGCACTCATGCCTGTGATTAATACTGGAGTGGTTTCCAAAAATCACGCAATGGGATTCATATTTGGCACAATTCTCGGCCAGCGTATTGTCGCAGGTAAGAACTTCCATATCGATGTTGGCGGCCGTATTGGTTATGGTCCGCTAGGTCTTATGGGTACAAAGACCAAGAATGGAAACACATACACAACTGGTCCGAACTGGGGTGGTGTTCTGCACGCCGAACCGTATGCTGAATTGGGAATTGAATTAATTCCCTTCTTTCGACCATGTATTTCTGTAGGGTTCTGTTCTCTTGGGAGCCTTGATGCTGATGGAGTATTCACGAAATTTCGATATATAAATCCTTCCGTGGGCGTTTCATTGAGTTTTGGGAATTTCAACTAGTTCATGAGCTAGGTTTTAATGGAGTTTGTGTGTCCTTTTTTCAGAGTGAATAGACAGCAAGAAATACAGCCTAACATTCAGTGTGTGCCATGTATAAGCGCTGAATCTGAAAAGAGGAGGAGTTGAAACAATACGACAGATGAGGGAGCTTCAAGCGTAGTTGCAGGGGCGTGGACCCTCGGGATCGGCTTTTAGGA
Organism: uncultured bacterium; assembly: GCA_903839715.1. Classification (GTDB taxonomy): domain Bacteria; phylum Patescibacteriota; class Minisyncoccia; order Phycocordibacterales; family UBA918; genus OLB19. The sequence continues at coordinate 1,025 of CAIMDH010000016.1, read as the reverse complement.
GTGGGTCTCAATCCGCCGAATGCTGCCGGGCTTAAATGGCTTTGGTGGTGAACGATTTCGGAAAAGGCCCTGCTTGACGGAGTCAGGGGGCAACCTTAGGTAGCCCCTTGGCATCAGGAGACGAACGAAAGTGAACCGTTCGACGAAGCATCGAGAGTGAGTTACATGAAGTCAAAAACAGAATTTAAACTTGTTCTGTGATTGGCTTGCCGGGTTCCTGGTTACCAGTCGATCTCCATGAGCCGATCGTCAAGAAATAGGGGGAGTATGACAATGAAGAGGATTGGTGTTCTTTTCTTAGTAGCCTTGATTGCTGTTTCGTGTGAGAAACAGAAACAGATAGACACGGATAGTGAGCTGCCCCGCAAAGAAGGCTCCGCTATGCAAGGGGCGGATAGTCTAGTGAACCCAACTGAAGAAGCGAAGCCTGATGTCTATGAACATATTCAGACGCTTCAGTTTGATTCGTCTGGTTATGACACAAAGGTTCTTCGAGAGCCACTAGGCGATGAAGTAATCTTTACAGTACAAACAGGCGACAAAATCGAAATTTCTGAAGTGATCGAATATCGAAACGAGAAAAAGACCTACATTAAGGTACTGACTCCTACAGAACAGGTTGGCTACATTCAGATAGGTTCGAACCCTTATCGGAATGGAAATTACTCCTATCAGGGAACGATTAATGTAGACGGTTCAGAGATAAAGACCCTTAACATTTCTGAGATCTTTAGCGTCAGGGATGGAATTTTTCTGAAGTCTCTTCCGTCCGAAAAATCTGAAAACATTCATGAAGTCACCCATTCGGAAGGTGCAAAAGCCTACAGTGCTACGGCGATAACTTCGGACTATGCGTGGGTGAGAATTGAACTAGGACAATACGTGGGATGGGTTCCCGCAAAATACTTGAGCGTAGGACGAGGCGGGCCTACCATAAAATATCCAGAAGCAGTCATTTCATTTGACCTTATTGATAGTAACCAAATCTAGCATCTGGTTAAGCAGTCGACCTCGACGCGGTGCCT
>CAIMDH010000015.1 GCA_903839715.1 uncultured bacterium | reverse complement strand
TGAAGCCGGTAGTAGTTCATTATTTAAGTTTATATTTTAATATTGTATCACTCTGTTGACGGTGTATTGATGAGGTATCCGGAGTAACTTTTATTTTCCCATTTTACGATAAGTCTATAAATTATTAATTGCATCTTTAAGTTTTTCTTCAACTTCATTTGCGGGTGCTTCAAGTTTAGGATTTTAAGAGCTCCCTGAGCTGGATGAGCTTCGAACATTAAACTGGAATCAAGTAGGGAAGGAGCTTAAATTAATACTGCAGAGTGTATCTAATAAAAGTTTTGCAAATATGTTGTCATTGGTGTCATGAAAATTATTTTTCTACTTGCTATTTGAATAACTGTGAATGATTGCCAATATTGACTAGAGTTAGAATTAGCATCCCTTCATCAATTTGGTAGATTAGTAAGATATCAGGAGCTAAGTGACATTCCCTAAATTCAATCATGTTACCGGTAAGTCCATGATCTTTATAATTAGCTGGTAAGTGTTTTCCCTCTGACAAAAAAGAAATGGCCTCTTTGATTTTCTCCAACTTAAAACCTTGCAGTTGCTCGGCACGTTTTAAAGATTTCTTAAAACGACTACTGTAATAAACAGTGTATTTCATAAATTAAATCTCTAAATCAGCAAAAAGCTCGTCAAGGTTGTTGAACCCCTTGCCAGTTTTTTTAGCAGCTTTTGTTTCCGCTAGTAATGCTCTCTCTTGGGCTATGGTAAAGCCATTTTCTGTCCTAAGGTCAAGCGGTATACTTTGGCTATTTACCACATTAGTTAAAAATAATTTTACAGCACTCGACATATCTAGTCCAAGTGCATTAAGGGTTTTGCGTGCCGCGTTCTTAGTTTTCGCATCGATTCTAATTTGAATTGTTTCTTGTGAAGCCATAATAAGGTAATTGTATCTTATGTAGCTACAATGTCAATACATTAAATTCAAAAGTAAATCACTTGCTCTCGAGGTAAGAGTAGTAGCCATGATTTTAGCTCCGCTGGTAGGAACTTTTCCCATTACTTTCACAAATGAGTATCTAAATCAAAGTTCACTTTGATTTTTGATGCAAATGCAGTGAAAGAAAGCTTTGCTTACATGGGTGGTGCAGCGTTTGGATATTTTGTTTGCCAGCTCCAAAATATCTCAAACCGCTTTTCTCATCCTAACGCGAGTGACATTTAGTCACGTTCTACCAGGGAGCATATAAAAGTAAAGACCACACTTGCGTGTGGCTTAAACTTTTATATGCTCCGCTGGGTGAAGGACGTTCGAACTCATCTTAGGGAAAATGTTGTAAGAATCTGAGATATTAGTGAAGCTACCTCTGGTATATCATTTAAGCCCTGGAAGACGACCTTATAAACCGCATCATTATTCATAAAGTAGACATACATAACCTTATTCTCTGAGCCATTTTCTTGCCACACCATTGGCACAATGTAGAAAGTCGTATTGTTTGACATTTTTTCTTCAACATTAGTATTTCCGAGACAAGTTTCTAGTAAATCAAGAAGATTATCGCTTAGGTCACACGCCTTGCCTTCAAGAGCAAACTCATTAATATCTTCCCATGCTGAGATTGTTGGAACCGACCATTCTGATGGATATCTGAACTCAAAACCATGTTCTTCACTATTATATGTGCTCCAACCGTCAACGAGAGAGTTGTCTATTACAGAGACCTCTTCATTGAGAATTGCCGAGTCTTCGAATTCTGATTTATCAGAAGCGAAATAAAATACACCCAAAATGATGACGATTAATACGATAGCAATTGTTGTTATTATTTTCATAACTAAAGTATACCAGTCGGTTCGAACCTCTCTCAAGGTGTCAACTCTGAACAAAAAATATCCTTGATAAACAAGGATATTTTTGTCTGCTCCCGCTCGTGGACGCGTTCAGAACTGCTAATTGGGTTCGTATACAAAGGGAATTGGAGCAGAGTGGGATTTTAGGGTTGTTTGAAAATACAGTGGTTCAGAACTCGGTTGTATAAAAGAAATGAGACCCCTTGATGTTATCGCAGGGTCTCGTGTCGGTCTTACCGACGGGGCTCTTCAGGCAGTTATTGAATTGCAGCGGCTACGTTGCTGCGACGAATCCAATCAGGAGTCCGCATTTTCTCAATGGGCGGGAACTTGATTCTCTTTGGCGGCACATCCTTCATCTTCTTGGAAAGGGGCTGCTCATGTATGTTGCGGTCTTCGCCGTAGCCACGATGGCAATGGAAGTGGTACCGTTGCACAGCCCCACCTTCTACCATCACCCACATTTGAATACTCCAATAACTCTGGGCGACGGCGACCCATTTGGAAAATTCTGCGCGAGCCCGAATCTCAACGTGCTGTTCACGACCCTTGATATCGCCGTAGCTCATGGGGCTGCACTTGCCCGATGCGAGATACGTGTGCATCTCATGAATCGGGTTTTCGTGCAGATGGAAAGTTGCCCACTCCGATTCAGAGGCGTCATCGTCGGGGCACTCGCCGTAGATTCCCCAATCAGCAACATGTTCCAAATCCCAGGACTCGGCTTCCCGAAGGTGCATCTTGAGATTGTGACGAAGAACTGCACCAAGGATCCCGATCAACTCCACATACATGGAGGAAACTTGCACTTTTGACATTTCACGCTCCTACTGGAGGTTGACTTGCTGTTCTACTGAAAAGCAAGGTCCAAGGAATCTTGAACGGGTATTATTATACTACATTATGTGCTTTCGTCAAGCTCTGGCTCCGCGACCTGGACTCGGTGCCCAAATCTAATTCTCTACGTTCATAAGATTTACCTACCCGAGCATTTGTATTTCTGCATTAGGGATAGCAGAAATACACAAATGCTTTTCAAGTCCAGACGGAATGTGCGCAGGCACATTCCTGTCGCGTCGCCTCAACACAAAAAACGCCCGAAGGCGTCTTTCATTTGCTCCGCTGGGTGAAGGATGTTCGAACCTGTGTGGTTTAGTATAGTGTGTCGAGTAAATTTTGTACGTCTTGAGTTCAAATAATCACAGGAGCCGTCTTTAATGTCTGTAGACGGATAGGCTAATATCGATGTAAACAACGTTGAACAAGCCATCACTACCCCTAAAACCAATAATTCTCCCACTTGTGTTAGCAAATCTTATTGAAAGTAGACTTTCTATATCGTCAGAAATTGAATTTGGTAAATTGCAATTGAGTGCAGATATTGGAATTTTTTCTGACCCACCTTGCTCTTTTGGTCGCAGCTGAATTTCGTTCCAATCTGTTCTGCTTAAATCTTCAAGTCTGACCATTAGACCTCGGATTAAGCGTTTTTCACTATGCTGAGCACATAAGGATAACGAATGTTCGTTATGAAGGTGTTGAAAGCAAAAAACAGGTTTTTTATAACCAGAGAAAGAAGGTTGGCTACCGATACCAATTCTTCCCTGATTGTGTGGGAAATTCGGTTCGCTTATCTTCGACATGTTACTGAGTCACTTGAGTTCTGAAAAAATTTAACAGCGATTCGTGTGTTATTTCTTGATTTCTTGGCGTATTTTTCCAGGGTTCCTCGCTATGAGTCATGTCTCTTAATCTCCATGCAGAAAATTGTCCAAATAAATTCCAAACCTGTTTAATAAGTTCTTTCTCATCATTGTCAAATTCAATGATAGTTTCTGTTGGAGATAGGATATTTGAACCAAAATCCCTGTAAGTGTTATAAACGTTTCTTACTACTGGTCCATGTTCCCAGGCTAGTATCTCATCAGCAAAAAAAGGTCTTCCATATAGGGCAAGATGAAAACCCTGAGCGTAATAGAGAAGTTTTTGTAGTTTTAGATTTGTAACTACATCTCCAGCTTCAGGTTCAGATAGCATTAGAAATGCATTCGCTATGTCGTTTGCGCTTCTCATAGTTAAATTATAACACTTTATCGCATTTTTAATTTAATAACTATACACAATTAGATTACTTAGTTAGAATAATGGACAGCAATGTCTTTAGTTTAACAGATTAAGGATAGATAAAAGAACTTATTGGAGAAGATAAAGTGGACTGGTTACTTTAGCTAGTCTTCTCGGGATATACTAGTATTTTAGGTTGATTAGAGCGGAAATAGGAGTAGGATAGATTTATGAAAAACCCGATTATCTTAGCTTTATTGTTCGTAACTTCATTAATCTCTTTACTCGGAGTTAACGATGTTTTTGCAGTAACTTGCACTATCTCAGGTAATACCACGAATTGTAGTGACCCAGAAACTGGTAAAGGAACAACTTATAACCAGTATGGAGATAAAATTTATGGTAGTGATGGTAGTACAGCTACAATTTACAATGACCCTGTTTACAATATGGGATCTGGCGTTTCCCCAGTTTCATTAGCGGGGATAGACATGGACAGTCCTGAGATGAAGGAGGCATTGAGAAAGTATGAAGAGGGCTGCCCATCAGGTGGTGGTTTTAACGGTGGTGCTCAGGCTGCTACCTGCCGAAATGCTGTGGTTGAATGGCTAAAGGCTGTGAGTAATGAACCCAGATTTGAGTCTTCTGATGACTATGAGTTAGAAGATGACTACTCAGATTATTCTGAATCCAGTGATGAGAGTTTAGATGAATGGACACAAAAACTACTATCAGATTTTGGTATTACAAATGAAAGTTCCCAGTCAGGAAATTTATGTGTTTCTAAAGGGATACAAAATAGTCATCCAGAAAACAACCTTTGTGTGTGCGATGGGGGATTTATTCAGACACTAAATAAAGGCTGTATACCACTTAATCAATCTGAGTATTGTCCGTTAATAGAGGGGGTACCCTTTGGAAACAATGATTGTGCCTGTAGGTCCGGTTACACGTTCACTAAATTAGATGCAATTGAAAAATTTGATATTAACGGAACTCTTTACGGGACAGTTTATAAGTGTATGTCAAATTCTACACAAAGTGAGGCACAAACCTCAGTTGTAAAAAAAGAAACAAATAGTGAAGTTTCATCGGTAAATTTTGAAGTTAAGTTAGAAGATATTTTGCCTTTGAATGAAACTGGAAATATAAATGCTGAAGCAGTTTTAAGAGAATGTCCGTCCACTCAATGTTCAAAGATTGAAAGCTACCCCAAAGGTACGGTAGTTGAAATAATGGGTAAATATAACAACGACACATGGCTTAAGGTGAACGTTATTAACTCAAAAACAGGATGGATGCATCAGTCTCTTGTTGATACAGTAATTGAACAAATTGAATCAGGGAATGACACTTCAGAGCCAATAAAGATGACACGGGCAGAGTACGAGACAAAGTTCGGTGTTCCTGTCCCCACTGAGGTTGAAGCAGAACCAGTAATAGAAAAAGTAAGCTTGTGGAAAAAGGTGTTAAGCTGGTTTGGATTTTAGGAATTAGCTTTAGAAAAAATACAAGTA
>CAIMDH010000014.1 GCA_903839715.1 uncultured bacterium | reverse complement strand
GTTTCCTCATTCGGACATCTTTGGGTCATAGCGTGCATGCCAGCTACCCAAAGCTTACCACGTCCTTCGTCAAGTCTAAGCATGAGCTAGTACTGATTCAAGCAACGAGAATCGATTCGTACTTCTGATACCTCCAGCCGGCCTCACGACCCTCCTTCACAGGCTTACAGAACACTCGTTGGCAGAACATAGCCATTGGCATAGTAAAGTAGAAACAGAAAATAATCAATAAAAAAATACTCCCCAATGAGGGGAATATTTCAGTGCTGGAGCCAATGTCCGGAATCGAACCGGAGACCTACGCCTTACCATGGCGTTGCTCTACCAGCTGAGCTACATTGGCAAATGAAAGCTTTGCTTACATTGGTGTCTGCTGTAATTGTGGTAATTATAGTTGAGCAGAAAGTTTACTTTCTAAACAACTATTTTCTCGGAAACTAAATGCACGATAGTGCATTTGTCGCGAGAGCAGGCAATGTATGATTTTCATACATTGGCAATAATCTTAATTGAATCACTACCGTGACTCAGTGCTCGCCAGAATACCAGATATTAAGAGAAAAATAAACCTCACGAGCCTACTATGTGTATTATAAAAAGAAAACAGGCATCGGGTGATGCCTGTCGGGGTAAGGTTCGGTGTTCATTTATTTTTTGTTCCTGTATTTTGAGGAATGCTCGGACGGTTGCTTTTTTGGTGGTGGTGAGCTGACCCCTATTTTGAGTACCGGTGCTTTGCCGGTACTCAAATAGCTGTGTGTGTAGCTGAGGATTTGTTTTTGGGTCAGAATCTGACCTGTTTGGTTGCAGCGATACCTCCCGCGACTGAGTGGCGTGAACGTGATACCTTCAGTTGATGAGTGCATTACACACCTCCTTTTAAAGTGATTGCTGGTGAACTAACTCCACTTTATTTATACACCTATTTTCTTGTTAGTAAAGACCTTTTTTGTAATTTCACATGCTATATTTCTGGAAGGAATTCCATTGTGAACCCTCATTCCTCAAAAGGGTTTGTTGTTCTTTAAAAAACGAGGCGCACTATTTGGTGCATATTTAAGTCTAAGCTAATCAGCTTAGGCTAATAACTGGAGTGGCGTATTGTCACTTCAACCAAGCCCCAGATCATAAGTCTGGGGCTTTTCTATTACATTGCTGATTTTGATTAAGATTTTGCTATAATAGATATTCACATGACAGTAACTAAGGAAGACAGAATTGCAGAAATTGAAACGGCTATGCTCCAGCCAGACTTTTGGCAAAACCCAAAGCAAGCGCAAGAAATGATTAAAGAGCTGCAGACACTTAAAGATGCCGCAGAAGGTAAAGGTATATATGATCGAAATTACGCAGTAATGACTATCGTCGCTGGTGCTGGTGGTGATGATGCTGAAGATTTTGCACGGATGCTGGTCGAAATGTATCGACACTATTGCGAAAATCATGGATGGGGTTTTTTGGTTCTCGATAGTAACACCAACGACCAAAATGGCTATCGAAATATTACAATTGAGATACAGGGTAAAGAAGCATACGGTACGCTCAAGCACGAGTCTGGTGTCCATCGTCTGGTTCGAATTTCTCCTTTCAATAGTAATGGTAAACGACAAACTTCTTTTGTGCTGGTGGAAGTGTCTCCAAGTATTGATGACGTCGGTACTGCACCACTACGTGAAGATGATATTGAAGTGAGCTTTGCTCGTTCGGGTGGTGCTGGTGGGCAAAATGTAAACAAACGAGAGACTGCTGTCCGTATCCTTCATAAACCAACTAATATTTCGGTTAATGTTTCAACTGAGCGTTCGCAGCAACAAAACCGTGACCGGGGCCTCGCACTTTTGGCAGGAAAAATAGTGGCATTTGAAGAAGCCCAGCGTGAACGTGAAATCCAAGGGTTGTCGGTTGAAAAGACTCTAAAAATTGAATGGGGAAGTCAGATTCGTTCGTACGTTTTGCATCCTTACCAGCTAGTCAAAGACCACCGCAATAATCTCGAAGTACGTGACGTCTACAAAGTACTTAATGGTGAGATTGAGCCGTTTATAGCAGCACGTCAGTCTGACACATAACATGGTATACTAAATTTATGATTTACTTTGATAATGTTTCTAAGCTCTACAACGACGGCCGTTCGGCTGCACTGCAGGAGGTTACGTTTCAGGTAGCACCTAAAGAATTTGTTTCTATTGTCGGTCATTCTGGCGCTGGTAAGACTACGTTACTCAAAATGATTATTGCTGAAGATACGCCGAGTCTCGGGCAGGTTTTTTTTGAATCACTCGATATTCATCGTATTCCTCGCTCCAAACTACCGCACTACCGTCGTAAGATTGGTACTGTGTTTCAAGACTTTAAACTCCTCTCCAATAAAACCGCTTATGAAAACATCGCGTTTGCGATGGAGGCTAATGGTCGCACAGACGAGGAGATTTTAGAAAATGTTCCGCAAGCGCTGGCTCTCGTTGATCTTGATGACAAGGCTTGGAATTTTCCGCACGAGCTTTCTGGTGGCGAGAAGCAACGTGTAGCGATTGCGCGAGCGATTGTTAATCAGCCAGATATTATTGTGGCTGATGAACCGACTGGTAATCTTGATCCGATTGCCACTTACGAAGTAGTGCAGATTTTACGAAAAATTAACGACCTGGGCACAACCGTTATCATGACCACTCACAACAAAGGAGTGATCGATGAACTCGGTCGCCGGGTGATTACTATGGATGAGGGTCGGATTGTACGTGATGATTCAAGTGGGAAGTACGTTTTGTAATTTTTATTTTATACGTTGATATGTTGACTGGAATTAAGAGAATTACGCGCGCTGGTTTTGTTGGCTTTTGGCGCAACGCCTATGTGTCGCTGGCTTCAGTATTTGTGATTATGGTTGCGCTATTTGTGATTGGCTCAACCATGTTTATTGATCAGTTGCTTACTACTTCGCTGAAGTCTCTGCAAGAAAAGGTCGATATCAATGTGTACTTTGTGCCAAGTGCAACCGAAGAAGAAATTGAGTCAATCCGTGCTGCGGTCGCTGCACTGCCTGACGTGTCCGGGGTCACATATACTTCTCGAGAAGAAGCCCTGGAAGACTACCGCCAGCGCAACCAAAATGACGAAATTGCCATGCAGGCTCTGGCAGAGCTCGATGAGAATCCACTAGGAGCCAACCTGGCTATTCAGGCAGCACAAACCTCACAGTATGAAAGTATCGCGCGGTTTCTAGCTGAAAAACAAGAGCTCACTGCACAAAATCCAATTATTGACGAGGTCAATTACGCACGCAACAAAGAGTCTATCGATATGTTGACCAGAATCATTGGTGCAGTGGAGCAGGCAAGTCTCATTATCATGTTGGTCTTAATTGTTGCTTCAGTATTGATTACCTTCAACACTATCCGTTTGGCAATCTATACAGCGCGTGAAGAGATTTCTATTATGCGGTTGGTTGGTGCCAGTAATATGTTTATTCGGGGACCATTTATGCTGCAAGGTATTATGTACGGCTTTGTTGCCGGTGTCTTCTCGTTGCTTATCTTTTATCCACTCCTGATGTGGATT
>CAIMDH010000013.1 GCA_903839715.1 uncultured bacterium | reverse complement strand
ATCACAACTGACTTCGGATCAGTTATTCTGGGTTCGAGTCCTGGCAGGTGCACATATATAAAAAGCCCCATATGGGGCTTTTTATATATGTGCACCTGCCAGGACTCGAACCCAGAATAACTGATCCGAAGTCAGTTGTGATATCCATTTCACTACAGGTGCAAGAGAGGGACTAAAAGAAAGCTCGCTTTCTTTTATGTTCCGAACGCAGCACCTGTATGCTTTGCATACAGGTGAGATTACTCAAACGCTCAACTTGGTCAATTTACATATTAACCATTTGCGTCTTACCGTAACTTGCTTCGGGCAAGTACAGTGATAAACATCATACGTCAAAAATGGGAAAAAGCAACGACTTTCTGGTACAATAAGCATCTATGATACCGCAACAGAACATTCCTCTATCCATCAGGAAGATAAATCAGACACTTGAAACTGCCGGTTTTGAGGCCTATTTGGTAGGGGGTTGTGTGCGTGATTTACTGCTAAACAAAACACCTAAAGACTGGGACTTTACCACCAGCGCCACTCCAGATCAGATTCAAGCCTTGTTTCCAGACAGTTTTTGTAACAATGACTATGGTACCGTCGGTATCAAGAACGAAGAGGAAGATGATGCACGTCTCAAAGTAGTTGAAGTTACTCCTTACCGCAGCGAGAGCGGGTATAGCGACGCTAGACGTCCAGACACAGTTACTTTTGGAGTCTCTTTATCCGAAGATCTATCACGCCGAGACTTTACGGTAAACGCCATTGCGTACAATATAACTACTGAAAATATCGTTGATTTATATGACGGAATCGCCGATCTACACGCAAAAAAGCTCAAAGCAGTAGGTAATCCAGACGCTCGTTTTGCCGAAGATGCTCTACGAATGATGCGGGCGGTACGACTGGCTGCCGAACTCGATTTTACTATTGAAGCAGAAACGATGCTTGGCATCGAGAGAAATGCTGCACAATTGGGTAAAATCGCTATCGAACGAGTAACTGCTGAGTTTGTTCGACTAATTGATTCACCGACCCCGATGCAAGGAATCATATTTCTTGAAAAACTACACTTACTTCCATACCTAATCCCAGAACTTTTGGATGGTATTGGCTGCGAACAGGGGGGAATTCATGCCTTTGATGTATATGAGCACCTCTTACGCACCCTTCAAGCAGCAGCAGACAAAGGATATAGTACCGAAATCCGTATTGCTGCCCTTTTACACGACATTGGTAAACCAGCCACTAGACGAACTGGTGGTAAAAATAAACATTACACCTTTTTTGGTCACGAAGTAGTGGGGGAGCGAATGGCAAAAAAAATCCTAACCCGCCTCAAGTATCCTAAAGCTGAATCTGAAATTATCGAAAAATTGATTCGCTGGCATATGTTTTTCTCAGATCCAGACGAAATAACCTTAGCTGCTGTCCGTCGTACCATTGTTCGCATTGGGGAAGACCAGATACAAAACCTCCTAAATCTACGTGTCTGTGACCGTATTGGCACAGGTAGACCAAAAGAACAACCATTTCGTTTCCGTAAATACAAAGCGATGGTTGATGAGGCATTGCGTGACCCAATTTCTGTCAAACTACTTAAAATCGATGGGAATAAGATTATGGATATCACTGGGGAAAAACCGGGGAAAAGACTGGGATATGCACTGCATGCGCTACTGGAAGAAGTGTTGATAAATCCAGCAAAGAACACAGGGGAGTACCTAGAAACAAGGGTTTTAGAGCTATATAGGCTACCAGAAGCAGAATTAATGGCTTTGGCTGACGCCGGTAAGACAAAATTAGCTGAGGAAGAGGCGGCTGCTTTGAAAGAAATTGCTCGCGAGCACAAGGTGGGCTGATGCATAATTTGCATCCACACCGTTATAATTACTAACATTCTACTGTTTTTTCCACCGCCTCAAGTTCTCATTTTGCGCAAGTAGGAAGGTATTTAACTGACTCAAAAATCAACACACTACAAAAAAAGCCAGTCTCACGAGAGACTGGCTTTTTTAGTAACTAAATTGATTAATTAATTCATTATGAATTTTGAGCAAAGAAAAAGGCCTGAGGGGAACGAGAGCGAAGGGTTTCGCTGCCGGTCTCCTCAGGCCTTTATACACTCGAGCTTTTGTTTGTTAAAGGATATTATAATCCTAGTTGGCGCTTAATAAATATAGCTAACCTAATCCAAAGCTCTACGTTGTTGTGAGAATTTCTAGAAATCAGTTTCACTCACACAGGTTCTTGGAATCATCATTCTATTCCTAGGAAAGTGTCAGGAGACTTCTTAGACTTCTCTATAGGGTGGGGTTGTTATGAACGTTTTTTTGTTTTGAGTTTTTTGGAGGTAATACTCAATTGTTTTTTGGAAAGATCTCTTTAAGGGGAATCCTTGTGATTCCTGCTCGCCCTCTCTGGGCCTGCATATATACTATGTCCTTTACAACTATGTGTAAAGGACAGTACTGTGAGTAACTGTGGAAAACTCTATAACTTTGTCCTTTATAAAAGACAACTCCTCAATTTAATTTTAAAGTAGTGAAAATACGTTTTAAATAAGCCATATTTTTGACACAGTAGCACTACTATTGACAAATTTATGGAATGTTTTCTTTTGATATTGCAGATTCTGTTTACAACATTAGTTGATTCCTGTAATTTCAATAGAAACAGGACAGTGGTCCGATCCCATAGTCTCGTTGTGGATGCGCGCATTTTTTAGTAGCGGAATTATGTCCCTACTAACAAGAACATAATCGATTCTCCAACCAATATTGCGTACTCTAGCCTGAGCAAAATGTGACCACCAGGTATAGTGTCCGCCACTTTTTTCAAAATGTCTAAATGTATCTACAAAGCCGGCTTTGGTAAAATCTGTGAACCCCGTCCGCTCCTCTTCTGTATAACCCTTTTTGCCGCGGTTTTCCTTTGGGCGTGCCAAGTCTAGTTCTGTATGTGCCACATTGAAATCGCCACAAAAGATGACTGGTTTTTGTGACTCTAGTTGCTGCATGTATTCCAGATAGGCAGGATCCCATTGTTGACGCATTGCCACTCTAGATAAATCGTCTTTAGCATTAGGGGTATAGACCGTACTTACGAAGAACCCTTCAAATTCAAGGGTAAGTACTCTGCCTTCTTTGGTAGTATCTCCATACTGGTCAAGTAGGGTATACTTGTCCGCAATATCCTTTGGAATACCGAGAAAAACTGCCGACGGTGACTCTTTAGTGAAGATTGCAGTACCGGAATACCCTTTTTTTTCGGCTGAGTTCCAGTATTCTTCATAGCCTGGTAGATTAAGTTCAACTTGAGCTGGTTCGGCCTTTGTTTCTTGGAGACAAATAATATCAGGGGAGTGCGTAGTCAAAAACCTTTGCCAGTCGCCTTTTTTTATTACTGCTCGTAAACCATTAACATTCCAAGAGTAAATCTTCATATATTTAAGTATACCTTGGCTTTTTCGAAACAAAAACCGCACACCACTACAGTACTTGCATTAGCACTGGTTCAGCATACAATTATTGTACGCTAGAGAATAAAGTGCGTATTTTATATTAATCTAAATTATACTATCTATGGAGAATGATTCTTCAAGAGAACAAAACGTTACCGAAACCGCCCCATCAGTGCCACCAGCACCTGAACCAGCCACTCCTGGTTCTTTTGAGATTACCGAGACCACGATAATGGCAGCACTCTCATATGTTGGACCGCTGGTAATCGTTCCTTTTTTAGTTAAAAAGGGTGATGCGTTTGTCACCTTCCACGTCAAGCAGGGACTCATTGTATTTGGGATTGAACTCGTACTGTATGTACTAAGTGGGTTTATGTTCCATTTTATATTACCAATTTTCTCAGTTATAAACTTAGCACTCCTCGTACTTTCTATTATTGGAATAATTAATGCTCTTCAGCGAAAGGAAAAGGAGTTACCCTTCATTGGTTCATACGCTTCACACATTACGCTTTAATCTACCGGAGTGAGGGTAACTTACTTGTGTTTATCTGCAATTGTGATTTAATACACGTAGCGAAACCAACTCCTCCGAAGCAACGCGCAAGCATTGATGTGGTGAAGTGACGTTTTGTGGTTAATCAAAGCATAAGAAATAAAAATGACAGGATCAATTGTACGCAAGCGAGATAACGGATACGGTTTTATTAAGCCAGACAATGGCGAGAAAGATGTATTCTTTCACGCACAGTCACTTGTAGACGTCGCTTTCGACGACCTACAAGAAGGTGAGAATGTAACGTTTGATGTTGAGCAAGGACCAAAAGGCCCAGCTGCAACAAACGTACGCCGCGCGTAAGCTTTACGCTTCGTAACACAAAAGCCGCAAAGTCTCTGACTTTGCGGCTTTTGCTATTTGTTTATTACGACCACAGAAACAATTATTACGCGTTATACTATCCATATATGCTCTTCGTCTCAATTGCGCACCATTATCTACTCTGGCACTACACTACCGCCTTCACACAAATTCGTCATGTCTGGAAAAATTTTACGTGGTTTATGGTGCATTTCTTTTCTTTACCACAACTCCTTCGGTCATACTTTTCTCCCTGGAAACGCATGACCGAAAGCCGTGGGCGAACGTTGAGCTTTGAAGATCTTGCTGGGTTCATTATCATCAATCTGATTTCGCGGATTGTTGGCATGATTCTGCGCACGATTATTATTTTGTCTGGGGCGACCGCGCTGGTACTACTCACTATCACTGTAGCTGTCTTCTATTTCTTTTGGCTATTTGCACCAGCACTACTGTTGGTCTTTTTGTACTATGGACTTGTATTACTTTTTGCTTAACTAAACTATACATATATATGTACACCCTTGCCGAAGACATCATTCGTTTTAAACCCCCTCTCAGTCTTACTCGCTACGTCAGTCGTCAGACCCTTACTCGGTTACGAACTTTTTTCCTTATCAGTGCACTTACTACTGTAACACTTGCACTAGGTGGACTGATTGGACTTGCGCCACAGTACACGTCTGCATTGTTTGGTAGTTCACTGGTTTTTGCCGCTCTATGGTTAGAGCAACTCATGGTGTACAGCTATCACAATAGTTATTACTTTTATGGTCTTAATTCAATCCTTGGTATTACCGAAGAAAAAATTTCTGGTGCAACATATGAAGTGGGGGAGGTAGCCTTACAAAATGAATCTGACATTACTCACTCCTTCTGTACATCACGCTTAGGGACCGTCATTCTGCTCCGTGCAGGCATTGACCTGAATCTTGTAGAAACGTACCTACAAAGGACACGCCAAAAAATTTCTACTGCTATGATTCCGCTGCCTGGAGAACAGATTTTTTCACTCATTTCACTTGGACAGTATTTACTCCAACAAGATGCTTCATTTAATAATTTTATTAAAGAACAAGGTGTAACCGAAGAGAACTTTATTGGTGCACTCAAGTGGGTCGTCTTAACACATCATCAGGAAAAGAAAGCTGAACGGTGGTGGAGCAAAGACAATCTCTCCAAGACTCAAGGTATTGGACGAGAGTGGTCTTATGGTACGGCGTACTTACTGGAAAAATTTTCTCGCGATATCCGTACCAACGCAGTTTACACCAACCTTACCCGAGGTGACTCTGCCTTTACTAAAGAAAAAATTTCCGAAGTTGAAATTGCTCTAGCTCGTGCTCAAGCATCCAACGTCATGATTATTGGAGAAACAGGAGTTGGTAAAATCGATCTCTTGCTCGAGGTTGACCGACGTATGCGCACAGGTAAATCAATCAACTCTGTTAGTGATCTTCATATGGTTCTTTTGGATACTACCAGACTGTTTGCTACCCATAAAGATAAACAAGAATTAGAGCTCACTATTTTAGCCCTCTTCATTGAAGCGGTCGAAGCCGGAAATGTAATAATTGTCATTGAGAACATAAGTACGTTTGTACGAGAAGCAGCTGCTATGGGCATTTTTGTTCCCGAACTACTTGATCCATTTCTCGCCACACCAGCTCTTCATGTGGTAGTCACCGATACACCAGGTGCATACCATACATACCTTGAACCACTTGGTGGGTTTGTGAGACGTTTTACAGAAGTATTAATTGACACTCCAGACCTTGGCAGTACAACTCGCGTCTTGCAGGAAGTTGCCCTGCAAAATGAAACTCGGTATAACGCACTCTTTACATATCCGGCTCTGGCAGCAGTCACTACCGCCGCTGACCGGTACCTAGTGGAGGGAGTGATGCCAGACAAAGCGATTAAGCTACTAATTGATGTGGCTACCCAGGCACATCAAGATAACCTCTCTGTCATAACTGAAAACTTTGTCTATAAAGTAGTGAATGCTAAAACAGGTATCCCGGCCGGACCAATCAGCACCGCCGAACGTGACCTGCTTCTCAATCTTGAGGAAATCTTACATAAATATGTTATTGGTCAACAACGTGCGCTAGATGCAATTGCTCGCACGATGCGTCGAGCTCGTGCTGGCATTCAGACTACCGATCGGCCGATTGGATCATTTCTATTTCTAGGGCCAACTGGTGTCGGAAAAACTGAAACTGCCAAAGCCTTAGCTCACGTCTTTTTTGGAAATGAGCAGAATATGGCCCGCATCGACATGTCTGAGTTTAGTGGGGAAGACGCACTACAACGACTACTGGGTACCGGTGATAATTCGGGGATATTACCGGACATATTACATGAACACCCATACTGTGTACTACTACTTGATGAGTTTGAAAAAGCATCACAGGCTGTACACGATATATTTCTGCAGATACTGGATGAAGGTCGCTTTACAGATGGTCGTGGTAATAGTATCAACGCTCGCAACACCATCATCATTGCAACCTCAAATGCCGCCGGTGCACTTATTCTCAAGACCGTAGCCCAACGAAAGGCCCTTGCCACACTCGAACAAGAAATACTTAAGCACATCATTAAAGAAGGTATCTACCGACCAGAGTTACTGAACCGTTTTGATAATACTATTATTTTTGAACCTCTTACAAAAGAAGAACAAGGGCAAATCGCCGGACTCATGCTAAAAGAACTCTATGAAAGAGTAAGGTTTCAAGGCTACGAGCTTACTATCAATCGTGATTTAATAGACCTCTTAGTACAAAAAGGGTATGACCCGAAATTTGGAGCACGGCCGATGCAACGAGTTATTCAAAATGTAGTTGAAGAAAAAATTGCCCAGCGGATTATTGGTGGAGCCAAAAAAGGCAGTGTAATCTCCTTAACTGCTGGCGATTTTTCTACTGCTGAACTGGTAGTTTAAAATACATTAAAAACCCTTTGAACGTTCTCATTGAGAGTTCAAAGGGTTTTATGTTTAATAACAATACTCAACTATTTTGGCAGTGTAAATCTTCTGCCGGAATTGTTCTTTCATTTTTGATAATGACATCGCTCTGCTATTACCAAACACAATCGAGAGGACTGGGCCAGTAGACAAATACAAGATGTCGTACTTAAAACGCGCATCACCAATTGCCAAATCTTTGGCAAAAGTTTCAAGCAAATCGATCTGTTTTGATATTGCATGAATAGGCGCATCTGAAAGCTCGGGGTCATATAAATCAATAACTTTACGAAGCTCGTGCACGTGCATTTCTTGCACATCATCTGCAGTGAAACCCTGTCCTTTTTTAGGGATAACCCATACTTCATATAACTGTATTTTGGTCAAAGGCAGCTGTTTCTTTAAGTGTGCAATATCGGTATCCTCCCTTTCAACGGCCCTCAATTGTAGCCGCCCGATTGTGTCGAACAAGAAAATTTCTTTCATGACAGTTCTCCTTCAAAAAAACATTTCAAAAAGCTCTACAAATCTCACCTAATTAAACTATACTATTCATTTTACGTACATAGCACTTTGGTGTACATAAATATCACTTCATTAGTCATATTAAAATATCAAGCGTACAATGTATATCTATGCAAAAAAATGTATTGATCGCCGTAGCAGTACTTATCACAATCTTTGGAGCTGTCTATTATTACGTAATTAATTCAAATGACGCAGACTACACAAAAACACCAACTAAATCTGTAGAAACACCACCGAACGTTTCTACTACTACTGACACTGTGGCAGCCACTTCATCACTTGAGACAACAGACACTCCTGCCAAGCGAGGTACTGAAAGTATTATTGGAACTTCTGTGGACGGAAATGATATTGTCGCGTACCACTTCGGATCCGGAGAACGTGAGCTGTTATTTATTGGCGGTATCCATGGTGGATATTCTTGGAACACGGCGCTACTTAATTTTGAACTACTCAACTGGATTGATGCTAATGAAAATAAAATTCCCGACGACGTAATGGTGACAATTATCCCAGTTCTAAACCCTGACGGACTAAAAGCAGTCACCGGGAAGACTGGCAACTTCATCGCGAGTGATGTCAAAGCCACAGAAGCAGATAGAGTCGCCGCCCGGTTTAATGCACACAAAGTTGATCTTAACCGTAACTTTGATTGTGAATGGCAACCAGTCGGAACCTGGCAAAACAAGGATGTAAGTGGAGGACACGCAGCCTTTTCAGAGCCAGAGACAATGGCGCTCAAAACATATATTGAGTCCTACCGCCCGACTGCCGTTATTACTTGGTATAGCGCTGCCGGTGGTGTCTATGCTTCAAACTGTAAAAATGGTGTTCTGGAAGAGACTACAGCACTCACAAACCTCTTTGCTAAAGCAGCAGGCTATACTGCGCACGAAACATTCAACTACTACGAAATTACCGGCGACATGGTTAACTGGTTTGCAAAGCTAAACATCCCTGCGATTAGTGTTCTATTAACTGACCACACCAACACCGAACTCAACAAAAATATTGCGGGTGTGGAAGCTGTTCTTAATCACTACGCCGAATAATAATGACAAAAAAGTACGTACTTTTTTTCAGCATCTTCGCATTGATACTACTAATTGGAAGTAGCATCTTCAATCTGATGCCTTCGAAACAACCAGAAGAAATATTACCCCAAACTGTACCCCTGCCAGAAGTAGCTAGCCCTACACAAACACTACCGCAGACAATAAGCATCATTGGCACTTCAGTCGAAGGCAGGGCCATCGAGCGCTATGTCTTCGGTACTGGAAGTACCACCGTCCTCTTTGTTGGTGGTATCCATGGCGGGTACGAATGGAACAGCTCACTCTTGGCCTACGAACTAATCATGGCCCTCGAAAACAAAACAATGCGTGTCCCGAGCGAACTCACAGTACTTATTATCCCAAGCATCAATCCTGATGGACTATTCTCCGTCATTGGTAAAGTTGGGAAATTCACAGTTGACCAAGTTCCTCCTAATGATGCACACACGACTGGCAAGGGAAGATTCAACGCACACAACGTCGATCTCAACCGCAACTTTGCGTGCAAGTGGCAACCGGAAAGTAGTTGGCGAAGCAAGAAGGTCAGTGCAGGGACTGCTCCCTTCTCAGAACCAGAAGCTACTGCACTTCGTGACTTTATCTTGAAGGAGAAACCAGCCGCCGTTATCTTCTGGCACAGCCAAGCCAATACCGTCTATGCATCAGAATGTTTTGATGGTGTTCTGCCATTGACGAGCACGCTCATGAATGCGTACGCTCAGGCTGCAAAGTACAATGCCGTAGAAAGTTTTGATGCCTATCCCATAACCGGCGATGCCGAGGGGTGGCTAGCAACACTAGGGATACCTGCCATCACCGTCGAACTTGAAACGCGGACCGAAAGTGAGTGGGTACGAAACCGACTCGGTATCGAGGCCATCTTCACCTCTCTCATTTCGTCAAATTAATACTGCAAAAAAATCAGGCCTTCGAGCCTGATTTTTTTATTACTTTGAAAAACTAATCTGTTGGCGATGAGACGAGCCGTAATAGCAGTGCAAGTAAAATCACTATTAGTGGTACACCTATTAAAAGTGGTATTTTGATTTTTGTAAAAACATAAAAATAATTATTGAAGGTACGCGTTGCGCTTTTGGTCATGGACCACATAAAAAAATATATGTCCTACGAATCATATGTACTCAGCATCGACAAATGTCAGGAAGCTACCCATGATGTGCAGTGACTCAAAGACCAATAGATAGAGGGGAAGTAATAGGGCGCCTATCCCCCACGTATGACAAAAGAGCAGGACTAAAAATTAGCTCAACAAACCAGACAATTTATAATGCTGGCACACTCAGATGAAGAGCAAGTAACCAACGCCAAGAAATTTTTTTGCGTGTGTCAGGTGGCATAGGGTTTAAGTGCTACTCTTATTTGTGTGAAATTTTTTATGTACCTCGCGCAAGTGCGCGTCGGTAACATGAGTATAGATTTGAGTCGTACCAATATGTGCATGTCCCAGAAGCGCCTGCACTGAGCGAAGATCAGCACCATTACTGAGAAGGTCTGTAGCGAAGCTGTGTCTAATGACGTGTGGCGTCACTTTTCTGGTGATACCCGCTTTGGTGGCATAGCGTTTCAAAAGTCGCTGCACCACCCTTGGAGTCACTCGCGCCTCTGCTCCGACATGCGCCTTTTTTCCATACCGAACAAAGAGCGCGTCGTCCATATCTTTACGCGCTGCTAAATAACTTTTAATAGTAGCGCGTGCTTCTTCTGAGATAAATACCACCCGAACTTTATCACCTTTTCCCCGCACCGAAAATTCATCCCGCGACAAATCGACATCATCAATCGATAGGGAACAGAGCTCCGAGATACGCAACCCTGTCGAAAAAAGTAGTTCCAAAATTGCTCGGTCGCGCTTACCTTCAAGACTATCAGTCGCTGGCGCATTCATGAGACGTGTTAGCTCCGCTGTTGAAATGAGATCAAGTGAACGCTCTGGCACCTTGGCTAATTCTATCCGTTCCGGTGAAAGCGAGCTCACACCGCGCTTACGCATAAATTTGAGAAACGCACGTAGTGCTATCAAATAGTAATTCTGAGTTCGACGTTTCATAGGTTCAACCCGCCCACCCACCTTAGTTCCGGACTGGCGATTGAGATGCAATCTGAATTCACGGACCAGTTCCTCAGTGAGGTCACTCGGCTTTTCTATCTTAGAGAACACCAAAAAGCGTATTAAATAGCGATCATAATTCTCTACAGTCTTTACACTTCGTCCCCTCTCGATTTCGAGATACTCTAAAAATTGTCGTTTCAGTTCCATTAGTGTCATTACCTACTAGTATACAACGATTGTCACACGTCTGTTTTGACAAACCGGGAAACCAGAGGTATGACTTGCTTTTAGCAAAAAAATATGCTATAGTGTTTGGAACCTTCGCGGTTATCACTGCGAGCTACTTATAAGCACCTCGGTGCGTATCTATATAAGCTAGCCGCTTCACACATATATATGCTTACAAAACGAGTTAAAGAAAACGTCCTCAAAGACACCCAACGTCACGATAGTGACACAGGTTCTCCTGAGGCACAAGTAGCCTTGCTTACCCGTCAGATTGAAGAACTTTCTTCTCACTTGCGCAAGCACAAGAAAGATTTTCACTCACGTCGTGGCCTCCTCCAAATGGTGGCAGATCGTCGCAGGCATCTCAAGTATCTTGAGCGGAAAGATGAGAAGTCATACAATGCCCTCATCAAGCAGCTCGGACTAAAGCGGTAATAAAAATGCTCCACTCTGGAGCATTTTTATATTTCAGGTATAGTTGAAGGTGAAGGTTTATATCAAGAACTTTTAATAATTTTTACATAATACATATGAGCGTTATACGCCATCCTGATCAGCGAGTCGCTATTTTGATCGACACGCAGAATCTCTATCACAGTGCAAAAAATTTATACAAGTCAAAAGTAAACTTCGGTGCAGTTGTAAAAGCAGCGCTGGGTGAACGTAAATTAATTCGAGCAGTATCGTACGTAGTCAACACGGAGAGTGGTGAAGAGAGTGCGTTTTTCGAAGCATTAGAAAAAGTAGGAATCGAAATCAAAACTAAAGACCTTCAGATATTTTACGGTGGAGCAAAGAAGGCCGACTGGGACGTAGGTCTCGCTGTTGATGCTATAAAATTTGCACACAAGGTAGATGCAATTGTACTCGCTACTGGTGATGGTGATTTTATTCCACTCGTTGAATACATCAGAAACCAAGGTTGCCAGGTAGAAGTCATCACATTCGGTCGCTCTGCTTCTTCCCGGTTACGTGAAGTAGTCGATGACTTTATCGATATGGATGAACATCCGAGTGACTACTTAATCGGATATAAAGCCAGCAGCTCTGGCAAACGCAAACAAGGACTACGTAAGCAACTAAAGCGAACAGTCGGCACTGACACTGACCACCTCTAAGAAATATCCAGAAATCGCCGACGGGTACTTGTACCCGTCGGCGATTTTGTTAT
>CAIMDH010000012.1 GCA_903839715.1 uncultured bacterium | reverse complement strand
CATGTTTGCATCTCAAAAGAAGTAGCGTCCAAGATTACAAATATCATTTCGGCAGAAAAAATAGCAGTCTTCCCTGTGCCGTCTGAGGGACCAACTGCTTCAGCTGAAGCAAAGGGTGCTCTCCTTCGTAAGAAATACGGTATACCCGACACTCACATAGTGTTTGGTCGTATCGGTCGTGCCGACAATAGTATCCATGACCCTATCGGTATCGAGGCTTTTAAAATTGCCTTGAAGACCCAACCAAATATCCACTACCTCATAATGTCCCCTCCACCCATTTTGGTTGAGCAGGTAGAAAAAGAAAAAATTCCTAACGTGCACTTTATCTCACCAAGTAGTGACGAGGAAGATATTTGGGGATTTCATGCCGCGATTGATGTCCTGGCACACTTTAGAAATGATGGTGAATCTTTTGGTTTAAATATTGCCGAATCAATGCTTTCTGGCAACCCCATCATTAGTCACAAGTCTCACATCTGGAACGCACACCTAGAATACCTAGACGAAAGCTTTGCGAGAATTACTAAGAAGGGAGACTTTGAAACCTACGCTACATACATGATCGAATTTGCTGAACTAAAGAAACTACAGCAACTGAGTGCCATGGGAAAGCTGGCTCAAGAAAAAGCCGAACGATTATTTTTAATCAAAAATAATATTGAGATATTCGAAAGTTATATCGCCAAAGCTGCCTCTGTTGAGAGGTAATCTGAAATGCCGATTCCCGCTATGAAATTCTGCATCATTACACCAACCTATAAACGACAAAACACACTTCGGCGTGCAATTGAATCCGTATTGCAGCAAAGCCATCAGGACTTGGAGATGATTATTATTAATGATAATCCGAATGATGGTACTGCATTAGTAGTCAGTGACTATAGTGACCCTCGTCTTATCTTTTTAGAAAATGAAAGCAATCGCGGAGTTAATGCGAGTCGAAACCGTGGTCTAGATACTATCTCAAAAGATACTGAGTATGTTATTTTTCTTGATGATGATGACTTTCTCGCTCCCAATGCTCTTGCAGACCTAGCTACAATTTTAGAAAAGACCCCATATCCGTGGCTCCTCACCGCGCGAGGCAGTACGGAAGAGAATCCTACTACTCAAACAATTCATAATGGCGTCTTTTCATATGCACATGACTATCTTCTCACACGAAAAATTAAAGGCGACGCCACACATTGTATCAATGCTAATCTAATCCGCGAACACTCTCTGCGCTTCCCTACGCGTATTACACAAGCGGAAGAGTGGTTATTTTATTTCTGCCTGGGCCGATTCACCCAGATGTACTACATAGCAAAAGTAACTACCCTTACAGACGGGTATAGCGCCTCAGGCCTCAATCTACGCAAAAGAACTACTCGAGAACAATTACACACTCTTACTCTCATCTTTACAGAAGCCCGATCTAGAAAAATCACCTTCGACCCGAATTTTTGGATATACTTTGTACTGCGCACCCTGCGGGCTTTTATTAAGCGGAAGTAACACTAACAGCTATGTGGAGACACCGATTAAAAAAGTTTACTGATAATCCTCTGGTGGTATTTACCTTTGCCCGAAATCATCTGTATTACACTTTTATCGCTGATAAATGGAGTGCTTCGTATGATGAATCTGTTTTTATTTCCAGTGAGGAAACTATCGCCAAAATTACGAGTTCCGACACCTCACTCATCCGTATTGGTGACGGAACCTTTGGCTATCTTTTGGGTGCTAGTATTTATTTTAATAATTGGCACTTTCGCTATAATCGAACCTTTGCCAGAAAACTGGAAGAGGCACTGCAGGCAGGTCAAAGTGAAAATATTTTATTTTGTTTTCCCCATCCATACATCTTAAAATCCAGACAAGAATTCATAGCTGAAGGTATCGCTGCTGAATGGCGCATTTGGGTTGCGGCCAAAGTACTAGTAGCTAAGTATCTCCGCAAAAGCAGACTCTACGGCAACTCATTTTGTTTCCACCCAAAACATAATCCAAACATTGATTTTACTGCACTCAAATCATACCTAACCAAAAAGCACATCATTATTATTACTTCGCATATTAGTCGTTTTGAATCTATATCTCTTGGTCAATCAACTTCTTTTGTCGAAGCGCCGGCTTCTGATGCCTGGCAAGTATATACTTCACTTGAAGAGCAAACCCTAGCGATAATTAAGAGGAACGATTGGTCACCAAAAGACGTCTTGGTACTAGTGTCAGCTGCCGAGGCAGCAAAAGTGATTGTGTATGATTTGACTAAGTCCGGATACACCGCCTGGGACACTGGGCAATTCTTTGATCTAGCATCCCAGGAAATAAAAAATATACTTTAGTAGCCAGCCGAGGAATCTAAGTTTCGTATCGCTTCCTCAAGCGAATACTGCGGAGACCACAACAACTCAGTCTTGGCTTTTTTATTAGTAATTAGTATCGAAGAAGGTTCTTGTGTGTTTGGAGTTGAAATTTCTATGTTGATTTTTTTATTTGTAAT
>CAIMDH010000011.1 GCA_903839715.1 uncultured bacterium | reverse complement strand
GGCAAACACAGAGAAGAGATAACAAAAACAGGAGCTGTTTGGACCCTGGGTCAAATCCGCTCAACTCCTTTTTGAGAATAGCACACACACCAAAGAGCGGCAACAAAGTTGCCGCTCTTTGGTGTGTACTTTTTCCTTACACAAACCGCTCCGGTACCGGGAAGGCTTCGCAAAGGGCTACTACCTCGGCCTTGAGCGCGGCTTTCTTTACCACATCATCCTTGGCGCGCATGGTGGCAATCATAATCTCCGCAAGCTTAGTCGCTTCCCCTTCTTTCATACCGCGTGTCGTCATGGCTGGTGTGCCAAATCGAATACCGGACGGATCCATCGCGGTGCGCGTCTCATCAGCAATCATATTCTTATTAAGTGTAATACCTACTTCATCAAGTACCGTCTCCGCTTCTTGACCAGTGATACCAAGTGAGCCGAATACATCAGCCAGTAGTAAGTGATTTTCGGTACCACCACAAAGTAGACGAACTCCCTCTTTCTTAAACACCACCTCCATCGCTTTGGCATTTTTCAAAATCTGCGCTGCGTATATCTTGAAGCTAGGATGAAGCGCCTCTCCGAATGCCACCGCCTTCCCTGCAATACTATGCATATGCGGACCACCTTGCATACCGGGAAAGACGGCTTTGTTGATACGCTTTGCCAAATCCTCACTCTCGCGCACGAGTATCATGCCACCACGTGGGCCGCGGAGTGTTTTGTGGGTGGTGGTAGTCATCACATCAAACCCGTAGTCAAATGGATTCTTCACTACCCCACCGGCAATTAAGCCAGCTATATGGGCTACATCAGCAACAGTGTACGCCCCTACCTCTTTGGCAATCTCGACAAACTTCGCGTAGTCTAGTTCACGACTGTAGGCCGAAAAACCAGCCAAAATAATCTTTGGCTTATGCTCGAGTGCCACTCGGCGCAACTCTTCATAATCAATTTCTCCAGTATCGACATCCTTCATCTTGTAGCGGACGAAGTTGAAGACTTTATTAATAGCGGTAGTCGGGTGACCATGAGTGAGGTGTCCACCATGACTAAGATCCATACCGAGGACCGTATCGCCCGACTCCATCAGCGCAAAGTACATCGCCACATTAGCAGCTGCTCCTCCTAGTGGTTGCACATTGGCAAAGCCAGCGTTAAAAAGTTTCTTGGCACGCTCAATAGCGATAGTCTCCATTTGGTCAGTGTACTTTTGACCACCATAGTAGCGCTTGCCTGGGTACCCTTCAGAATACTTATTGGTAAAGACTGAGCCATTAGCTTCACGCACTGCCTTTGAGACATAGTTCTCACTTGGAATAAGTTCTACCCCTGTACGCTCCCGCTCCTCTTCCCCCACTAGAGTGGCATAGAGTTCTGCATCTTGATCTTTGATGAATTGGTACTCGTTCATATACATAAAATAAAAATATCGGTAATAAATAAGGTGACTTTCTAAGCAATGAACGAGTGAGTTAGATCATGATACGGGTAAATTTAATGGATTAATTGTATCACAAACAAATAAAAGGAATAAAATCGCTTTTTCTAGATAAAAAAAAATAGCCCTGTTCCGACGAATCGGAACAGGGCTAAGGACTAAGTGGAAAGGAACTAAAGTCCCAAGGATCTTAGGGTTGAGAACTAACTTGCGACACGACAAACGCGAACCCGTAGTCAGGAAGCCACTCTTCGTCAGGCCCGTCACGACGCAATCTGACACAGCGACGTTTGCCGAAACGTTCCGCGAACAGCAAGCCCGGACCCCAGCCGGGGTTGTTGATAGGTTCGTGCATAGCAACGATGTCCCACAGACCCATGACTTCGAGTTCCTTGTCCGTGAACTTCTCACGGATGAGGCAGGCTAGTTCGGCGTTCGACTTCAAGAGCTTGCGCTTATCGGCCTCGGCGTGGATCTTTTTTGTGATCAGGTCGTTGTCCTTGAATAGAATACTCTTGAGAACTGCAACTTCGGTCGTCACAACACTCGTCGGACTGAAGTACGACGAACGGAGCGCTAGCTTGGCGTCGTGTTTGACACGGAAACCGTTACCCTCAATACGCTTGATCCAGTCTTCGCCGGTCGTGCCGTCACTGGTGACCGTGAAGTAGATGACGCCATCTTGCTCACGCCACGAACGGGTCGGTTCTGAAACCACCCATTCACCAGAATTGACCAAGCGCACTGCTTCGTTCGGATCCGAAACACCAGTTTGCTTCATGATGTTTTTCACCAGCGCATTCAGCTTGCCCGGCATAACCTCTGCAATCACAAATTCAGAATTGCTCATGATTAACTCCTTGCCCTAATTTGGGCGTTTTTTTGAAATTGTCTCCCAGACAATTTCAAACCTCTAATCCGAGGCGGATACCATAACCATCACAGTCACAGCGGCACATGCTCAAAAAATGAATTAAATGCGTGCCGCTGTGACTGTGGTCTTTAGTTTTTAAAAGAGCTTATTTAAGTAGTATAATAACACATTTTTGTCTTAAAATCAAGCCCACTGTAATGGTTCAGTAGCTTGTAGTCACCACAGATTATAGTGTTTTGACCATGTAAAAATGATGATATTATTAAAATACTTACATGCCTACAGTTACTATTACCCTAACACCTGAACTAGCTAAATTTGTTTCAGAATTAGCTGTAGAAACTAGTCAAACAGAAACCGACATCGTGTGTCAGGCACTTTCCTTTTATGCCGAAGAACAAGCGATACAAAGAGTACTATTGGCAAGTAAAGAGCCATCTCTAGACGTAGAGATACTTAATTAAAAATCACCGCTACTTATATAGCGGTGATTTTTAATAAGGACACTCCTAAGATTCTTTTATTTCTTCTGGATAAAACCGCCGATATTAGCAATTGGTGCTTTTAGTCCCGGATGAGATTCGTACCTCACTAGTTCAATGTCATCGATAGTAAAGTCGTCGATATTGGTAATGGCGGGATTGAGTTTTACAGTTGGAAATGGCATTGGTTCACGTGTCAGCTGCTCCTTTACTTGATCCAGATGATTGGAATAAATATGTACATCACCAAAACTATGAACAAACTC
>CAIMDH010000010.1 GCA_903839715.1 uncultured bacterium | reverse complement strand
TCTTCGTCTTCTTCTTTTTCCTCCTCCTCTTTCTCATCTTCGGGAGTAAGGAGTCCAAATCCTTCAATTTCGTCGTCAGCTTCTACTGCATCATCTCCTACCTCATCTAATAAATCATCAGCGAGGGCAGCTTCATCGTCATCAATAGCCGGCTCCTCTTCCTCGGTCTCTTCGTCTCCTTGTCTAAAAAATATCATACATGCTTTTTATTTCGATATGTTGTAACAAAGTTGAGCAGAAATTACAAATAAGTTTCTACTTACGCAAAGGATTCTACCTAGTTTAGCGATGGTGTGCAAGGCAGGTAATGCCTACAGCAATCGCATCGTATTCGTCATCAAGCGCATTTTGCGGTACATTTTTAATTAATTTCTTTACCATCATAATTACCGCATGTTTATCACTCTTGCCGTAGCCAGTTGTAGCAATCTTAATTTCTTGGGGACCAAATTCATAGATGACACAACCGTGTTTTTTGGCTAGATATAAGATAGCACCCCGTGCTTCAGCAACTCCAATTGCAGTTTTTATATTTTTATTAAAGAATAGAGTCTCGATAGCGAGAGCGTCTGGAGTGTGAGTTAAAAGTAACTGTTCAATTTGTTGACCAAGACTATAGAGACGATCAGTAAAAACTTGTTGTTTTTCCGTAAGGAGACACTCGGAATGAAGGAGTACCTCACCTTCCGTACTGTGAGCTACTACGGCCACGCCAATACGGTCGTATCCAGGATCAATAGCAAGTACTTTCATATAGGCTAGCTTACTGTGTGTGGTTCGTCAGCGGAGGTGTATACATCTTGTACATCATCATGTTCTTCTAGTAGTTCAATAATAGTGGCTAGCTTTTCTCCATCACTATCTGAGAGTTCGAGTGGGGTGTTAGGAATGTAGCCAGTAGCAGTTTTGGTAAAAGCCCATACAGCCGAACCGGGAGCACCTATTTGATACCCAGCTTTTGTAAATATATGTTTTATTTCCGGAGCTGTGCGATTATTATTGTCGGTGACGGTAACTATGAGTAGGGCAGCGCCACCAGGTCCATAGGCTTCAAATAATATTTCGGAGAGAGCTGAGCTATCGGTATCTTTACCTTTAATAACTGCCCGGTCGATATTGTCTTTAGGCATAGAATCCTTCTTGGCACGCTCAATAACTGCTGCTAAGGCTGGAGAGTTAATGTCACCATGAGCGTTGCGGGACTCCATCGTAATAAGTCTTGAGTACTTAGAAAAAATACGACTCCGTACGGCATCAGTGGCTGCTTTCTTATGTTTGATTTTTGACCATTTGTTATGTCCTGACATACTTAGTGTGTAATTAAATTTTGTAGATGGGTAGTGGCTTCGGGGCTTGTGACTCGACCGCGTGGGGTTCGCTCTAGTAAGCCAAGTCGAATCAAGTAGGGCTCAATAACATCTTCAATAGTAGATTGTTCTTCACCTGTAGCTGCCGCAATAGTATTAAGTCCAACTGGTCCACCATTAAACTTGTAGAGAATAGCTTCAAGGACTGCTCGATCGGGTCGACCTAAACCTAAGTTGTCGATGTCGAGTAGTCCAAATGTTTTATCAACAATTTCTTTAGTTAGGGCACCGCCATCAAGTTGAGCCATGTCACGACAACGTTTGAGTAGGTAGTTGGCGGTACGTGGGGTAGCACGACAGCGTCCTGCGATAGTTGAGAGAATAGTTCGATTGGTTTCTACTCCTAGTACGGCAGCAGAATGACTGAGGATAGAAGTAATTTCATCTTCCTCGTAAAATTCTAGTCTAAACGTACCACCGGAGAAGCGTGAGCGGAGGGGAGCTGAAAGCATCGAAATTCGCGTCGTAGCTGCTACTAAGGTAAAGGGAGGTAAGTCGAGTTGGACAGTTCTTGCAGAAGGTCCTTTACCGATAATGATATCAAGAACTCCAGATTCCATAGCGGGGTAAAGGACCTCCTCGATACTTTTTGACAGTCGATGGATTTCGTCAATAAAAAGTACATCACCAGGAGAAAGGTTGGTAAGAATAGCAGCTAAGTCACCAACCCGTTCAATCGCCGGGCCAGAGGTAGTCCTCATGTTAGTGCCAAGAGTCTTAGCAATGAGATGGGCAAGTGTGGTTTTACCTAGGCCGGGAGGTCCGTAGAGTAAGACGTGTTCAGCTGCATGTCCACGTTCTCTCGCAGCTGTTAGTAATATACGTAAATTTTCTTTGATTTTGGTTTGGCCGATGTACTCCTCCCAGGTTTGGGGACGGAGGGTTTGGTCAAGATTACTCCCCTCGTCACGGGTGATGGTTCTTGGTTCCGGGTTTTTTTGCATAGTGGAATTCTACCAAATTTATTTGTTATACGCCCAGTATGTAATAGTGCTCTTTAAAATTAGCCTTTCCTAGAAAGGGAACTTACCCTAGTATTGGACCAAAACTGAATGTAATAAATAACCGCACTTGGTTTGAAGTGTATTGACAATAAAATATAAGTGTGCTAATATAAAAAAGTAAGCAGTTCTCCCGCCTTCACAGTAGTGTGAAAATCGATCATTCCAGATGATAACTCTCTAAGCAACCTGAGCACGTTGCGAGGTTTTTGTGGCTCTCACCTTGAGTGAGGGTGCTGCAAAATTGCCTTAGCGCGGTGTTCACTTTCAATGCGGAAGCTTGCTTAGAGAGTTATATTCTGGAATTCATTCCAAAGAACACTTATTCGTTTCGACTATAGCATACTCATATCAAAAAACAGCTTGACCAGAGCTGTTTTTTATATTTGAGCTTCAACCTTTTTTAGGAGACAATATGTGAGAGAAAAAGATCAGTGTCATTCGGAAGTTGGTCACTCTTTAAGGGAGTAATTTTAGTGAGAGGAATTTCAATTACTCGCTCGAGTTCTAAAAGAGAGGTGGTGCCAGAAAGAACCTTTCCTATTCCATCTTCAAGCATGGAAGGAATATTCTGAGCTTTTGCTGCTTCTAAGATAACGTGCTCTCGTGGATCTCGGATTATTGCCTCCTCAACTGCTTCATCCATCATAATTGCTTCAAAAATACCTACACGACCTTTATATCCGGTATTACTACAAGCTTGGCAACCAACAGCTTTATAAAGGGTGAGAGGTTCGGATATTGATGGGTGTTCAGGATGTGTCTCTAATATAGATGAAAGGGTAGCTACTTCAGCTGGGGAAGCTTGGTACGGTGTTTTACAAACTGCACATAACTTACGCACGAGACGTTGTCCAAGTATGATGTTGATAGAGGTTCCAAGTACAAGTGAGTCGACACCGAGATCGATAAGTCTTGCAAAGGCAGCTGCTGCACTGTTGGCGTGCAGTGTAGAAAATACCAAATGGCCTGTTTGGGCGGCATGAAGGGCCGTTTCAGCGACTTCTTTATCACGGATTTCTCCAATAAGAATTACATCGGGGTCTTGACGCAAGATGGCGCGAAGTCCGGAAGAGAATGTATAATCATCACTAGTCTGTGTTTGTACAATTCCTTCAATTTTATATTCAACTGGGTTTTCGATGGTGATTATCTTTACGCCTTCAGCATGGGTCTCTCGTAAGAATGCATAAAGAGCTGTAGTTTTACCAGAACCAGTTGGACC
>CAIMDH010000009.1 GCA_903839715.1 uncultured bacterium | reverse complement strand
TGTCTTCCGTCCATTGTCGCCGCCAGTGCCTCCACGTTGCTCTCAGACAAATCAGAGAAAGAGCCTTCGTCTACACCCTCAGCCTCGAGCAAAGCATCAAGAGAAACTTCTTTTTGCTTTCGGTATTCGTCAATAATAAGATTATTGAGAACCTTATATAAAAAAGAACGGTAAGACTCAATCTGGTGACCAGCACGCACATACGACCACACTTTAGTAAAAGTGTCGTGCACAACGTCAATAGACCGTTCCCGATTGCTTATACGCATCGCCGCATGGCGAAAGAGCGCATCGTTGTATTCTTCGAAAGCTTTCAAAAAACGCTCTTCTTGGCTCTCCATACTGTCGTTTATCTCGGTGCGACGCGGCATATATAAGAACCATTATATACGTAGACGCACTAATACACGAATTCTTACCACCAACAACACTTTATCTTGCTATATGCCCTAACATGGCACCCTATTCTGTGTAGGCTTCTGAAATAGCTTGCAACAGTTCCGGTAATGCAGGTACCAAAAAGTGATTTTTATCCTTAAAATAAACAGTTTTTGCAGTTGGGAGCGCCCTTTTATACTGAAGAGCAGCTGAAAAAGGCACCACGTAGTCATCTTCAGAGTGCCATATTTCTATTGGTATGGTACTTCTAGCCAATTTTTCCAGGCATATTTGATCAAATTTAAAAGTGCCACAATCATTACCGTCTGTACTTACACACGTCTGACAAGGGGCAGCAAGCAGAAAAACTCTAGCTGGTACAAATGGTAGCTGATTCTCAGCCAAGTATTTCGCTAAAAACACCCCCCGAGCGACCAGCCTATCAATACTATCTCATCCCGAAGAAGTGAGAAGTGGCGCTGAAACCAAATACACCATTCTTCATACTGAGCATTCTGCTTATTTGGCATACTGGGCATAAATACCTCATATTCATCGCCCAAATCCGCGCCTAAGGTTTTGGTCCAATGTTCACTAGTCTGACTGTCGGGCAGATTGCGAAGCGCTATAGTACGCAGATACTGCAAAAAATCATCATGCGCTGTAAACGCGTCACCTCCATGTACAAAAAATACCTGCTTTTTCATACTAAAACCATTCTTTCTTCTTAAAGATAACTGTCAACACCGCCAAAATGAGGAAATTAAGGAGGAGAATGAAATAAAACGTATATTTTCCTTCTTGGAATGGTAAGTCGACATTCATTCCATAGAGTGACGCGATTACGAGTGGTACTGTCAGCAAAATCGTTAATACCGTAAGGATACTCAAGGCATTATTAAGCTTACTAGTCATAATCGCCTCAATTGAACTCCGAATATTCTGAATTGTCTTCAAAACCGAACGGGCAGAGTTAACCACCTGACCATTCGCGATAACCAAGTCCTGCATTTCCTCTACATCTTCACTAAAAAGCTGCATGTAATTGCCTGAGGTCATTTGCTGCAGCCCAGTGTTGGTCGGCAACAGTGCATCAATCATACTGTTCAATACTGTCTCAAACTGCACCAAACGCTGAATCTCACGCGTACCGATACTTTGCAGCCGTACCCGATCCTTATGTACTGCCTTACGTAAACGCAAAAGCTCTCGGTCAAAATTATGGGTAATAATATCCATAATTTTAATAAAGAACTTTGCTTTTTGAGTGGTATATAACACGTCCTCACCCGATAGCAGCCTTTTAAACAACGGTATTTCCCGTGGCGCTATCGTCATCACGAAACTTTCCCCGATTATAATCAAAAGTGGTGCCGTCGTATTATCCTGTTGTTGATCACGAAGCGGGTAGCGGGTAAAGAAATAGGCAGCCCCGCCCGAGCGTTCCAAACGCGGTACTTCGTAAAAGTCACGAGCATCCTCCACAATGTCTTCATCTAAAGAAAAACTTTTTGCTAGAGCCAGAAGCTCCTCTTCACTTGGATTCGTAACATGTACCCAAACCCCCGAACGTGGCTCAGTGAGCTCTTTTAGCTCTTTATCTTGCACTGTTCTAAAGTAGTAATCAATCACGACCTCATTGTGCCTTCCTCACCCTTATTTTGCAACCTACTCAGATGAATAAAGAAGAGTGCCAAATGTACTTGTATATTTGCTCGATTTATTGACAAGGTTAGATATGTATGACACTATATTGGTCGTTGTACATTCCAGGAGAAAAAAATGAGTGCCAAAAAGTCTGATTCTGATCGTAAGAACCATTTACAGGCTCGTTACGAGCACAAGATCAAGATCCTGGATGAAGGTGGCGAACAAGCAATCTCCCACTCAATCAAGGATATTCGCCGCATCACCGCCGCTCTGAAGCGTCTTGAGGAAGGGCAGTACGGCCTCTGTTGCAACTGTGGCGTTCCAATCGCTGAAGGTCGCCTCGATGCTATTCCTGAAACACCGTTCTGCACTGATTGTGCAAAACAACACTAACCTCATGCCGCACCTAGCTTACATTGCTTGGTGCGGCATTTTCATTTTGCACATAATGTCGCACTATAAAACTAACCCCTTCTTCTTCAGAGCGATCCTTTTCATCTTCTGTTAATTTCGATTTTGGAAAATACCTAACCGGGAACCGAAAAGACACCATTACAAGATCTTCTTTTGTAACCACTCCTCTACCAGCTACGGAAACTGCTGCCGTTTCAGCTTTTGTCCTCCATAAATCATTTTCTTTTGGAATTTTGGCCGTCTCATTCAGATTATTACCTTCAAAAGATATGACTACTTTGACTGCTCCGCCGACGTCTTTACCAGAAAAACCTTCGAGCATTGCAACCTTAAAGCCACTTCCTGCCGACATAGTGCACATATTGGCATGCGCTTCTGTATTTGCAATACGCAACTCAATATTAGATTCAATCAAGTCTATTACTTTAGTAAACTGCTCACTTCTACAAAACAGTCTTTCGGACTGCAACACTTCTGATACTTCAATTGAGCCAGCTAGAGTAAGCCCGTTTTCAAGGAGTAGATTTTCTAAATCATCAAAAGCGATGGTTTCAAGGCCACTTTCTTCATTATGTAACGTCAAACTTTTAAAAGTCTCTACTAGATTTTTCTTTGGTATTTTTGCTGTACCTTCAAACATATTTCAAAAGTATACACTACCCCAAAACCTTATGCACCAACTCTTTAAGATTACTCACTAGCTGTTTATCAGGAATATCTTTAAGTGAGACCCATTCATACATGTCATGATCAGTACTGAGGACAATGGGTGTCTGGGTTTCTAAGTAGGCAGCATAATACACACGCAATATATGACTATCTTCAGCCCTTATTTTCGCAAATGACTCATACACGCCAAGGACATCTCCGATCCGCATATTTTTTAGCCCAGTCTCTTCTGCTATTTCTCTCGCCAATCCTTCCAGCAAAGACTCACGCGGTTCGATTCTTCCTCCGGGCACATCCCACTTCCCTTCATTAGTTCCTTCATCATATACAGCCTCCCGCAACAGCAAGACCTTACCCTCACTTACAATTAACGCTTTTGCGCCGACAGATAGTTTCATATGAAACAGTATACATGAGGCGTTCCATGCGTGTACATACCATACCGCTACTCGCATTTTTTAATAAGTGGTGGTATTATCTTGCCTACAAATCTACGATTGAGATTTGTAAAAATTTTTAGATTAGTGACGTATTAGAGCTAATCGGGGTGTATCCAAGGATACGTTCCCTCTTCGTTCGGTCATGGCGTGGTCCAAGCAAAGCTTGGTACTGTTTCATCATATTTTTATTTAATGAAAGCGAGCTTTCCTAAATAAAAATATGATGAAACACCACGCCGCGACTCTTACTCATCGGGGTGTAGCATAGTGGTAGTGTACTCGGTTTGGGACCGAGTGGTCCGGGTTCGATTCCCGG
>CAIMDH010000008.1 GCA_903839715.1 uncultured bacterium | reverse complement strand
CGCACAGCTAGGGCTGTGCGGTTTTTATTTTTAGCAGTTCTAGAATGGTCTGTAGCAGTTAGCTTTCCATTCATTATCATTTAGTTTTGTGTATGTTCCTGGTTTTGTGACCGGAGATGTGCCAGCTGCTTCACAGATTAATCTTGTTGCATTACAATCAGGTATAGTTTCTCCTGTTGGATCTGCAGGATTAGGTATTTCTTTACAATATACAGTTGTATTTTCACCTAAGATACACTTAAATTTAGAAGCCATTAAAGTGGATCCCTCCCTCCCGTTCTTCGCAGTACAAGCTGCTTTCGCAGCGGAACAATCAAATCCGGAAAAAGTAGAAGTACTATTTGGACACGTTGTAATTTCTTCATATATAGGTAAGACCGGAGGAGGAAGTGGAGTTGTTGGAGGTACAGGCCTTGGAACAGAAGCATTCCCTGCCCCAGGTACTGCATCTACCGGCGCTAAAAAGAGTTTGGTTTGGGTAAGTTGCGGGTTGATTACTTCGAGTATCAGTACAGCTGAAAGGATAATAAGGAGACCAATGAGGGCACCTTGGATGTCGCTCTTTGCGTCTTGTTTACTCGTAACTAGGTCTGAAAGCATCCATTTTACACCGGCCACAATTATCTTAATCACTGCAACAAGTCCAGCTACACTAATCGAGATTGCATAAAGTGTATTGATGTAGGTATTAAAGTCCGCATTTGGGTCGGTAATACCCGGTATTCCTACCAGAGGTTTGAATTGTGCCAAGGTAACTACCGGGGCAAGTAGTAGTAAGAAGACAAAAAGTGGTAGTAGAGTTTTAGATTTCATACATCCAGAGGGTATTATCATTTTTGTTAATAAAGTAGAGGGCAGTTCCAAAAGTATTGAATAGTATCTTAATACTGTCAATCTCGCGACCACTTTCATTTGTATTAAATAATGACTCGGCAGTCATACTAGAGCCATTAAGAAGCCAGAGAGTGTCTTTAAAATTAGTCAGACCACGATACCAGTTTTCGGGAAACTCATACGTAATTGCTGTTGATTCGTAGGCACAAATAAACTCCATTCCGGTTTCTGGCATAAAACATTTTTCTGGAAGCACAGGCGCATCAAAAGGTTCCGATTTCTTATTTTCACGATCATAAATATAACTTTGGATTTTTTGGTTGGTAGAGGCGTTGTAGAGAATGATTGATTCGTTAGCTAGAGCTGCAAAGTTGAAGCCTTGTACAGGAAGACGGGTAAAGGTATTGTTTTTAGCTTCATACAAAAACCCTTCCAATGCATATGATGTTTTAGGGTATATATAATGACTTGATTCAGTGGTACTTCCCCACTGAATAGTGGCGTCAGTAAAAGGAATACTAAAAATAGTCTTCTGTTTACTGGTGTCCAAATCAGTTGCGTAGCCAGTTAGACCCTGCGAATCGCTTGTAGTGTAGAGTACATCATGACTGTCGGTTAGACTAAAATCATAGACTGTCTTAGTAAACTTTTCAGAAAAAGCTCCTGTGGTGGTACTAAGAAATCCAGCAACTAGAGGGCGATTTTTAGTGTTACTAAAAGAAGCGATAGCCACTGTAGCGCCGTCGTGTGAGAATAATGCTTCATTGGCCTGAGCGATGGTTGTTCCTGAGATACGCACCTCTTCACCGCTTTGGAGGTTAATGGTATAGATATGTCCTGTTCCCATTTCAGCATAGTATAGTACCGGAGTACTACTTGCGGTGTGTTGAACTTCATTAAAACCAGCTACTGGCTTGGTGGTGAGTTGACGTAGTTTTGGACGTTCCATATTGACCAACGGTTGTTCTTCTTCAACAATTGGCGCTACTACAATAGTGGTATCCTCTTCCCCGTTTAGACCGAGGTTAGCAAAAACATCGTCAGCCGTATCAGCTGTTCCAAAAAATAGTAGGTACACCCACACCGCAAGCAATATCAGGACAATGACAGAGCCGATAATTATAAAAACTTGTTTATTCATAAACTAAAATGTTACCTGGAACTCACTTTCACTGCCTTGCAAGAGTTGTGAAAGACTGCGTACATGAAGACTAACTCGAGAAGTACCATAGGTCTCGCCCGGTCTACCTAGTGTAATTTCGTATGGATTAGTCGACGGGGGTGTTGTTTTTACTCTATCTACTTCCCACTCTAGAAAATCTGGATTGTTGTAGGTATTAATATCTAGATTATATGGTTCAGCCCGTACAGTAGCACTTGCCCCTACTAGATTGAGTTGGGAGACCGCTTTATTACTAAGTCCGTAGAGAGGCGTTTGTTCATAAAAATATATTATAGGTGCCACGGAAGGTATTTCAATCGTTCGTTTTATTAACACAGAGCCATCAAGTGTAGAAACATCGACAGAGACAAGCATTAACTGACCTAGTGGTGTTTTAGCTGATACTTTATTACCCCCGCGCATTGAACCACCATTAAGAACATCACTATTGACTCGCCAGGTATAGATGAGGTCTTTAGCTGGAGTGCTATTTCCTGAGACGAGGGCAGTCATGTTAAGGGTGCTACCGATACTAGGAAGAGCTCTTCCGATATAAAATGGCGGTGTTTTTGTTTGTGGTTCGATAATAATATCAAGATATAAAGGGGTAATGACCTTTTGTATGACTTGGGTTTCTCCGCCTGCAAATTCTAGGAAGGCCTCGATAGTGGTTTTTACACCAGCTTCTTTTGTGCGAATTGAGATATTTCTTTGATTAGTAGCTTCAGTAAGTTTAATACCATCAACTTTCCAGGTTATGGAAATAACACGAGCGGCCAGAGAGTAGTCGTTTAGATTAACAATGACAGTAGTTAGAGGTGATGGAAAGCCAGGTTCAACTTCAAGACTTGGTCCTTCACTGCCGATACCGGTACCTATCTGGGCTTCTGAAAAAGATAACGGAATGACAATTAGAATCAGGATAAAAAAGAAATACTTCATGTAAGTAATAATAGCAAATTAAATATTGGCATTAGGGGGGTTTATCACTACTTTGGGTATTTCCACACCACTGCCATCCAGAGTAAAATCCAAGGAAAAAGATTAAGGAGTGGGGTACTATAACCAAAAAGCACTAACAAGAAGGTTCCCTGCTTTAAGCCTGCCATCTCTCCGGAAAGAGGTTTAAGAAAAGCTAATGTGTATTGTAAAAAAGCGGCAAAGATAGAGAGTAAGCCAAGAGCTAAGACTAATAGATAGGTCACGGTAAAAAAACTAGTGCTAATACCGGTCAAGCTAGCATCGATACCGACAATTGACGCCGCTCCCGCAATAAGTTTTTCAGCTGTTGATGCGGCCCAGCCTAAAATCCCATTAGCTTCTGTTGCACCATTAATGACACCGGCCAAGCCAAGCATGACGAGACTGATGAGTGCAAATGGCAGTTGTAGTGTAAACCATAAACTCCCGCCCCAGACCATAATTGATGCATTTACTGACGTTGCTTTTGCTCTGGCTACTAGTCTCAGTGCTTTGGAGTGTTTTTTCTTATTGGCCTGGATGAGTTCTTGGCTCCGCTCATTGTTGCGACTCTGTGCTCGACTCGCTGTATCTGAATAATAATCTCCTACTGTGTTTTCGGGGGTGTTGGTATTTTTATTAGGTATTTCAATCTTACCTAAAAGACCTTGTTGTTTGTAGGGGTTTTCGTAGGAAGTTTTTAAAAAAATCTCGTCAGTGGTGGCGTGTACATTTAGTGGTTTTTCATTTAGGTCTTGCCAGTCGTTATTGATGCGCTGTCGCCGGACCTGCTTGTTACGTGGAGTTACTACAACACTCCCCGTATTGGAATTAGAGGCGTTTGTGTTTTTTAATAGGCCCATACTATTTAGTATTTAATAGGCATAATACCCGTAACTTTTTTAGGAGAGGTTGCTACGGGGTTTGTTGGTTGGTTTTTAAATTTACCTGAAAGACCTTGTTGTTTGTAGGAAGCATCAAAAAACTCGTCCGCTGTGGCGTGGGGTCTTAATGATTTGGTTTCTAGATAGTGCCAGTCATCATTGAAACGTTTCTGAGGAACTCTAAGAATGCCCTCCTGATCTATGCGTAAGGAAGATATTATAGTATCAACATAGGATTCGGAAGAAGTTTTTTTTAGTAGTGCCATATACTTATATTATACTACATACGCGAAGCTCGAAGTTCCTCACGTGACTTCTTGATCTGGAGGAGTTGAGAAGGGTCTGAGGTGATGATTTGATCTTCAGTATAAGAAGCAATAACTTTTATAGCGACATGTTTGAGTCCAGCAAAGAATATCCCCTCCCCTACACTAGATTCAAGCAATAGGAATTTTTCCTCATCAGTTAAGTTAAAGGTTTTTTGAATGTTATCGATAGCAGTTGGTGATTGCTTCATCAAAAACTGTAATGACGAGTTGGTAATCATTGGTACTCCATACGGGGAACGTAAAAAGTCATCTACATCTTGGGTAATGGTAGCGATGCCGAGGTAGTATTTACGACCACGCTTGGCTAGACTAAAGAGGAATGATGCTGTGTCTTCAGATTTCATCATCCACCAAGCTTCGTCGATTACGAGTAAGCGCTTAACCATGCGTCGACGCACCGAACCCCAAATGTAGTTGGTAATAATATACATAGCGATGGTCTTGAGCTCATCTTCCATGTCGCGGAGTGAAAATACCACAAACTTTTGATTAATATCAACATTTGTCGGTTTGTTCATAAAGCCAGACCAGGTACCGGATGTGTATTTTTGTAGACGGGTAATGAGCGATCCACTACCGTCCATACCAGCGAGCACCATCTCAAAGTCCGAAAGGAGTGGCGGTTCTTGATTACCAAAGTCTGTCTCGCCGGTGATATCTTTCAGAGCGTAGGTTTCTTGGATCGAGAGATCAAGCACCGTTTCTTCTTCCGGAGTGAGCCCGCCAAGCATGAGACGGAATAGGCCAATGAGTTCAATAATGTGTGTACGTAAAATATCACGTGGACTCTCGTCTTCTTGTGGTGGTGGTAGGTCAAAAGGATTGATATGGTGGTCAGAAGACAGTGAAATATTGAAGAATCTTCCACCGGTTGCCTCAGCCAAGTACTCGTATTCTCTTTCTGGGTCAAGCACAATTACTTCGACACCGAACATCAAAGAACGTAAAATTTCTAGCTTAAGTGCATAAGACTTCCCAGCCCCAGAAGTAGCAAAGGTTACTGAATTGTAGTTGGTAAGAGAAAAGCGGTCAAAAAGGACGAGTGAGGAGTTGTGGCGATTGATACCATAGAGAATACCGGAGTCTGACGTAAGGTCAAAAGAAGTAAAAGGGAAAAAACTTGAGAGTGGTGAAGAGTTAAACTTACTATGTACCATAAGTTCATCAGTCGCAAGTGGAAATACGCTTTGCATCCCCTGCTCTTGCTGGAACAGGGCCGGTTTTAGATAGACAAGACGAGAATCAAGTATACCTTTGATGTCGTTCTCGGCCTTATTGAGAGCAGCTTCGTCTGCACCATAGATGGTGATATATAGACCGACGTTAAAAAGTTTTTCTTCCGACTGTTGGAGTTTGTCACGTAGTTCTTCAAGGTTACGGTAGGCAGCTTCGAGTTGGGGGTCACGCACCTCTCCCTTTTCAGCTTTAATATTAATTTGGCTCTGTACTTCAGCTACTTTATTTTGGAATTTTTTTAAGGTTTCGGCGGTATCAATAGGGTGGATAACTATAGAAATGTCTAACTCCTTTTCGAGATTAAGTATTGGTTCAGTCCAGCCTTCACTGAGGTATCTGGGGTACGAAACAGCATAAAAGACGCGGGCACTCATGCCACTGATATTGATACTTCGTGGCCCAATACTTATTGCTGAAGGAGCAATAACATCAGTTAGTGTCATGAGGTGGTCGCTCAGACTAAAATCCTGGTCATTTTTTTTATTGCTTGGTTGTAAGAAATCGAGAATGCTCATAATGTGTTGATTAGGTATTTAAGACAGGTGCGGAGCCGGTTGGGTCGGTTGGATTGTAAATATGGTAATAAAGTTCTACCAAGTCTTCGGTTTGGAGGGGGATGGTACGGACACCAACACGAGAAAGTCCTTGCTCAACAATCGCTACACGCTGGCCAAGCTGTACCCGCTGTTCTTCAAAGCGCATGTCAGCCGGTACTCTATTTTGTCCTGGAGAAAAAAGTGAAGTGAGACCTTTGGTTAGATTAACTGCTGCCGGTGAGTAAGGTATTACCACAAAAAAGCTTTTACTCATGACGTGTACTTCATTTGTAAAAGTACGAATAAAATCCATGTACTCACGCAACTGGATACGCATCAGGTCATTGTCTTGGGCAGACTCACGAGTAGCGAGGAGCTCTAGGTAGGGTTCGATATTAAGTCGGCGTGATTGCACATAAATTTGCAGTGAAAAATCAAGTGTATTCAAAAAACTTTGAAACTGCATCAAAATAGCTTGTTGTTCATCGCTTGATTTGAGGGCAAAGTTCACAGAAGAAGCCAAGACTACGGCACACATTTGGCCGTTTTTGAGAACGACAACACCATCTTTGATGTCTTTGATGGCGACGAAGTCTTGTGAGGCTGGAGTAGTTTTTGGCATATTATTCTTTCTTTTGTAAGGCTTCTAATTCGAGTCGACGTGCCATGGAAGCAAGGTTTTTTGTCCCGTGTGTGGCAATGGTAGGTAGTGGCTGATTGGGAATTTGGCTGGGTGTAAAATTATACTTGTGAATGGCTTCTTCCTTTCTTTTCCAAAGGTACATTTTGTGGGCGCGGAGATATCCAATAATTGCTTCTAAGAAAAAAGAAAACGGGCGATTATTTACTGGATAAAAAGCGAGCGCTCCAGCCAGGAGTGCGAGTGGCAACCCAATAATCAGAAAGATGATAAAAGGAGTAGTAAAAAAGAGTACTGCTCCCATACCGCCGCCGCCGCCGAGATACAAAAATTGTCTCCAGGTAAGTGGCCCAAAGATTTTGTCTTCAATTTCAATAAATTGTGGGACTTCAAATTGCATGAATCTATTATACACTGAATCCATCGCTTATTTATTGTAAAAGGGACATCTATCCCCAACCAAATACGCTCCCGTTCGGGAGCGTATTTAGTAACTACTTAGTTTCGTTGATGATTGCTGACTGAGTACTTGTGTAAGTGGGTTCGTAAAGACTAGCGTACCCAATTTGCTTATTGTCCCCCGACATGGTGCGGATGGGAGATATTTTTTCCAAAGCCGCTTCGGTTTCGGCGATTTCTTTTGCCATTTCAGTTTTGGTCATTTCTGAATAAGTAGATTTGTCTTCAGTAAGCGCTACTGTATCTGAAATTAGTCCCCATGTTTCGGCGTGTAATTCTTGAACTTTTATTGGCAGGGCGTGGTGCATAGCGTGTGCTAGAAGAATAGCTGTGTGTGAATCTAGTCCGCATTCGGTAGTTATGAATTCAGAGAATGTCTGCATATCAAAGAAAAAAAGCAAATACAAGGCATACCCATTTTCAAGAATCATTCCTTTATCTTCAGTGAGGTCATGTGCATCAGCAAAAGTACGCGCAATTTCGACAGGTATACCACTCTGTATAAAGTTGCGGTAATTAGGATCAAGGTGCTGCATTCGTTCTGATATAAGTGCTGGTTTCATAATGATGGGTAGAATATAGATTTAGACCTATGTGGTAGCGGTAGGTGATTCCCCGGATTCTTTTTGGATTTCTGCTAAAATTCTCATATTATCCCTCTCTTTCTTTGATTTTGTCTGAGTACGGCCATCATCACCGTAAATTTTCTTGAGATTGTCGACAGATTCTTGATTTTGTCTTCTAAATGAGCGGGAAATGGGGATACCGGCCACTAAACCAAAACCTCCAAAGCCCGCAACTCCAGCTGCCATAGCTGTGACAGACGATGCTCCTCCTGTGATTATACTATTAGCTTGTTGTTGTTTTCTGGCTATAAAAGCGAGTTGGTTGGCATACTCAATTTTTGATTCGGCTGATTCGGTAGCTGCCTTTAGGGCTGCCAGCTCAGCTTTTTCGGCTTTCTCTCGCGCAAGCTGGGCTTTTTTAGCCGCTTCTTCAAGTGCCTTTTTATTGGTACCCCCAGCTGCTTGTTGTTTGACAGCTAATTCTTGCTTTTTAGCTGCTATTTCTTCCTCTTTTAGGCGGCGCTGGTTTGATATTAAACCAGTTTTTTCCTGTTCAAGTTTAGCAACTTCAGCCTCTATTTGAGAAATTTCTGTAGCAATAGTACTTTGTTTCTGATCTTCAGCCAAGAGAGCGGCTTTGGCAGCTTTCTCCGCATCTATTGCTAATTTGTGTTTGGCATGGGAGTAACCGTATTCAGTATCTATTTTACCTTTTTGTTCTTCAACATCTTTGTCAATAGTTTCTTGGATTGCGCCATCGGAATCATTAATTATTTTACCATCGAGACCACGCTTAACTTTGTTTGTTTTAAGTGACTTAGCAAATTTTGCGTC
Source organism: uncultured bacterium (assembly GCA_903839715.1). Classification (GTDB taxonomy): domain Bacteria; phylum Patescibacteriota; class Minisyncoccia; order Phycocordibacterales; family UBA918; genus OLB19. The sequence goes on along the minus strand of CAIMDH010000008.1, from coordinate 9,229 downwards.
AGCATCGCTTTGTTCTTTGATTCGGGTATCGTATCCGCCCTTCTTGCCAGCACCGACACCTAGAGCTGTGCCTACGCCAGCAACTTGCCTTGCATCAAATGAAGTATCAGCAACCTTGCGGGTCGCACCAAGCATAGCTTGCCCAGCCTTACTTTTTGCCGCCCAGTCCTGGAAGCCCTTTCTCTCCGCGAGTCTGTTGGCACCATAGCCAACAGTACGTTGTCCAACAACGGCAGCAGCACCAAAGGTAGCACTACCAGCTTTTTGTTGAGTGTATTTACGAGCAGTTGAACTAAACCTCTTCCCTATTGCTACAGCGTTACTGGCACCAACGGCACCCATCTTTTGGGCGACGACGAGAGCGGAGATGAGAAATACGGCAGTAATAATAAAGAAGACGAAGGTAGCTTCAAAACTCGCGGCTGCATCAGAAGCTTTGCCTGTGGTGGCAAAACTGCCAGCAAGACCTCTAGAGCCAGCGGTCACTACCCCCTGCATATTGACGAGCACTTGGTGTGCAAAGTAGAGCATGAGGATGTACGCTGGTGCAAAAAAAGCACGTCCGAGAAATCCGTTCCAGTAACTACTAGAGATACTCTGTAGACCTGGGAAGACAAGGCCCAAAAACATCAACGGTGAAAGAATCATGTAGATATTGAGGACAACGAAACGGATTATGAGGAGTAATCCCCCTGCCGTAAACACAAAGGACGCAATGAGGTACAGAAAGAGTGTACCAAAGATATACGCATAACTTGCCCCGCCTTCCAGAGCAGGTAAGGAAGACCCTGTATTCCAAATGCCGGATAGGCCAAAAAGCTTCATAAAACCGTCAGACACCGCATAGGTTCCAGCTCCTCCGGCATTGAAGGCCTGGGCAAATTGGGCAGCTGCGATATTGGAGAAGTCGATAATGAACTTGGTGATAAAGAGACTGAAGTTGACGAGAAGTGCTGCCAAAATCAGTGACCCCAGCATCCGCTTAGCATTGGAGTCGCCACTATTGAATATCATCTTGAAGCCGATGTAGACTAGACCAAAGATGAAGGTAAGGTTGAAGATGTCTCGGACAGTCGCCCAGAGAGTATTGACGGAGTAGCCTAAGCCTGAACTCTCAAAAACTGCACCAAAACCGACTACATATTTTGTGATTGCCAAGTTGAGTAGGAGACCACTAGCCCACACCATCCACCCAAATACTACGTTAACAATTGTCCATAAGACACTTTTTAGGCCACTCTCCAAAAAGTTGTCTTCTGCAAAGGTAATAGACGGAATGAGAATTACCAAGACCGCCACCAATATTGGTGCCGCTCCCCTCCTCAGTATGTGTCTAAACGTAGTCATTGGTTTTAATTCAACAAGGAGTTCCAGTTATCGATAGCGACGTCTACTTCTCTGTCAGTATGTAAGGTTAGAGAGGTGAATGTATACAGTATTGACTGAATTTGGCTTGTGTCTGGATTAGGGCCGAGAGCGGTGTATTGGGCTTTAAGACTAGTTAAGGTCGAAATGTTGTCGTTGATAACAATAAGGAGTGGTGGAATTTTATTTGCTGCAGTATTTGCCAGATCACGCCGTGCGGGTTCGTTAAGAGTATTTGTAGCATAGGCTGTGAGAATCGGTAGATAAGTTTCAGCGGCGGTGCGGTACCTTTGTTCAGCGGCTAAGCCAGTATCAATCATACTGCCAAGCTTTGTTGTATCAATGGTGCTTGAAGCCGCTGCATCTAGATAGCTGCCTCCATCAAAGCCTGGGTAGGTGTAGCCAGTACCGCCAGAGAGACCAAGGAGTCCCGCTGCACCAGTGATGGCTTTTTCGGATAATTGGGCAAAGAGGGCAACAATAATTTCATTAAATTCATCCGCTGCAATCAGTGATTCTTCTCCTGTCGATAGTTGAAATGTGAGAGCTTCTTGGATAACTTTTCCTGGGGTAGAGATAAAACAATTATCTTTGGTAGTACCAGCCCCAGAAACTGCTTCGCAAATCTTGCTAGAAAGGAATCCACCACCAAAATCAAGTAACTTGGTCTGCTGCCCTTTTGCATTAAGAATACGAACACCGGCCTCGCTTTGGGCGGTGAGAAGGTTGCCGTATGGAGTGTATGTTTCGGGTTTGGTAGCTACCATAAACCAGGCATCCCACCCACCTTGTTCAAAGGAGCCATCCATGAAGTTTTCGATATTGGCTAGGGCACCACTTAGGGTACAAGTTGGCGCTGCCGGCTGACCGTCTCGTGCACGAACATACGAAGCGGTAAGTGCTATACGAACATCAAGCTGGAAAGGTGAGCAAATAAATGATAAGGGTCCCCCAAGTTGCTGGATATAATCACCAATAGTTTCGTCAGCTACATTAGTGAGGAATGCTCCCATATCTTGCACAAAAGCCGGACTACCTTTAAAACCGCTATTGATCCAGCTTACAATGCTTTTGGTCATCTTTGAAATAATACTTTTGGCTAGTGCCCACCCGATACCATCCAAGATATTTTCTTTTATCCAGAGTGAGCCAGAAGAGAAAGCTACGGCCGAGTTTGCAACGGCAGAAGCAGAAGCAGAAATGTTACCCGCTAATGCACTGGCGTTTTGGACGATTTGCATCGGGAGAGTAGCTCCACCCGTCAGGCCACCAGCTTCAACTTCATTAATTTTATTAAAAGGTTGTGGAACATAGAGACTGACAAACACAAAGCAGAACAAAAAAGTAGCGACGAGGATGCGTTGTGCAGCGAGGTGAAAGTGTTTCATACAATATGTTAATTATTAAAATTGGGACTAAAAGCAACAAACAGCACAGCAGGATCGTCTGCAGTAAATGCTCCAGCGAACGGTTCGAGCGCTAAGTACATATTTTTGAGGGCCAAGCCTAAGCCGGCCGCATCATCCTCGTATCGCTTGAGACGAATCAAGGAAAGCATTGGGTCGCTCAGTACCTTAGACATGCTTGTAATGTCACTATACATAGCATGATAGACATTAATAAGATCGAGGTGGGCTTTGACGAGGATTGGTGGTACAGGTACTGCGATAGTATCATCGCGGGTTCCTTCATAGACCTTAGCCAATAAATTGAGTTCGGTAACCTTGGCTTGGTCCTGAGTACTAATAGCTTCGCGGAGAATTAATAATTCGTGTTGTAAATTTGAGTCGTTATTTTGGGTCATAGCTTCAGCAATTGCATTAGCGTAGAGTCGAATAGCCGCTGGTGAAGAATCATTAGAAATAGTGATATCTTTAACATCAAAAATAGTATCTGTCGCGTACACACTTAGTTTTTCAACGGTATTTGAAATAACGGCTTCTTTAGGTGTGCCAAGTGATCCATACCCTTCTGAGCGAATTATGTCTTGCAAAAAAGTAATACCAAGCTGTTCGGTGAGTGTGTCAGGGAAGACGTAGTCGCTACTAGAAGCATCAATAAAAGCAATTGGTGCACTTTCGACAAAGTTTTCACGCCAGTCTTCGACACCGTCAGAATTGGTGTCAGCTACAGCAATGGGTACACGTTCTGGAGCTTCGATGATAGCGGCAGAAAGAGATTCCTCTATGGTTGGAGGCGGCATGGTTGGCTTGCCGAAATTACGAACAGTGTATGCTCCTGCAATAATAGCAAAACCTACAACAAAAGCGCCGACGACTTTAAATTTATTTGGGTCTTCCATGAGAATAGTATAACAGCCTAAAGGAATACTTTTTTATGATTGTGTATATATCTGTGTACGAGCTTTAGGATAACGTTAGGGAGTACTGTGAATAGCAAGGGGATTGAGTGTGTTAACGAGAGAAATCCAAGTTGGAAGCGCCAGGTCTTCCCCCCGTACAGTTAGTGGTAGTCCAAGTGCTGTAAAGACAGTGGCGAGCACTGAACGGTCATATTTTTCGCAGAGGTTTGTCAGTAGTTGTTTACGCTTTTTACCGAGACCTAAGTGAAGTATTTCAAAAAAGTAAGCAGCACTAACGTCGGTAAAGTTAGAGTGGTTAATATTTTTTATCAAAAGAATAGCCGAGTCCACACGCGGTTGTGGGTGGAAGTGTCCCCGGCTGACATTTTTGAAATAAACTGGTTCACCAAAAGCTTTTACTGAAAGTGAGAGTAATGACTCTTTTTTATCACGTACAATTCGGTGGGCTAACTCTTTTTGGATAAGAAACGTTAGAGAAGTAGGCTGAATCTGGCTTTCTAGAAGGGTGCGCAGTAAAAAACCGGAAAGATAGTATGGAATATTGGCTACTACTTTAAAGGTATACGGAGTGAGACCAAGGGAAGATGGAGTAATATCTCGTACATCACCATGATGTATGGTCAGTTGTTTGGTTTGTATTTCGGTAGCAAATGTCCGCTGTAGTTCTTCAATAGCTCGAATATCAGCCTCCACAGCAATCACTCGTGCTTGTGTAGCAAGTAGAGCTCTTGTCAGCATGCCAGTACCGGGTCCGATTTCTAGAATAAGGTCGCCGGCTACTACATCCCCAGCTTCACACATCCAGCCAGGGACGACGGCGCTGGTGAGGAAGTTTTGACCCAAAGATTTTTTGTGGGCAAACTCCCCTTCATCACTTTGGTTGTTATTTGTATAGTCAGTTCGTTTGTACATCACTCGAGCATACCTAGATGTCCAGGAAAGGGCAAGAGCTAAATATGAAATGTATCCCTTCACACCACAACTGCTTGTGTGCTTCGCTCACCGTCTCAAGTACCCACCCTTCGCACACAAGCAGTTGTGGTGTGAAGGGTGTGTAGGCTTAATCTAGAAAGATTGTAGTTTCGTAGCCAGAAGCTGCTTCTTTGTCGCGGGGATTACCCCCTTCTACGTACTTGGTGCTAATGTCATTAAGAAATGATGACGGCAGATTTACTCGTTGACTACCATAGATGGTACGAAGGTGGGCATACGTGAGGAAAACTTTCTTGGATGCACGGGTGAGAGCAACATAAAAAAGCCGACGCTCTTCTTCATGGTCAATACCGGTATCGTCCAGACGTTCGTGTGGAAAGAGACCTTCTTCAAGTCCACAGATAAATACAAAAGGAAATTCCAGACCTTTAGCTGAGTGAATAGTCATTAGGCGCACGGCGTCTTGCTCCTCTTTGTCTTTGAGTTCATCCTGATCGCTTTGGAGCGCTGCTGTCTCAATCAATGCTTCAACTGCCGCTTCGGGCGATAGTTCGTCATAGCGCTTGCCGAGGGTGACAAGTTCTTGGAGGTTTTCTAGACGAGAAAGATCGTCTTCGGTGCCATTTTTCTTGAGTTCGGTTTCAATACCAGTGCGCTTTATAATAAATTTAAGGGTTTCAGATAAGGGTTTAGTACGTGCTTCGTCGGCAATATCCATCATGATTTGGTCGAAGCGCTGAACTTTTTCAAGGGTAGCACCAGTCAGTTCTGATCGTCGTCCTTCTATTACTTTAAGCATCGTCACTTTACCAATACCACGAACAGGTTCGTTTATGACTCTCGCTAAGTCAGCGGTGCTACCAGGGTTGAGTGCAAGACGGAGGTATGAAAGTACATCCTTGATTTCTTTTCGTTCATAGAATTTAGTACCAAGTAGCTGGTAGTCAACCTGATAATTTAGAAAGGCTTCTTCTAAGGCTCGTGACTGGAAGTTGGTGCGGTATAGTACAGCAATGTCGGTCGGATTGTTCCCTGATGCAATAAGAGACTTGGCGGTTAGGGCTACATATTCAGCTTCATCTTGTCCGGTCATGGCAGTATAAAGTGTAATCTTCTCCCCTTCTTCATTGCTGGTGAAGACTTCTTTCGGAATACGATTTTTGTTTTTTTCAATCACTTCGTTTGAAGCGGCAATAATAATTTTGGTAGAACGGTAGTTTTCTTCTAGTAGAATGGTTTGTGCACCAGAAAACTCTCGTTCAAATTGGAGTACGTTTTTGATATCAGCACCCCGCCAAGAATAAATATTTTGGTCAATATCCCCTACTACACAAATGTTTTGAGAGTCGCCTGTCAGTATTTTTGCAATTGAAAATTGTACTGCGTTGGTGTCTTGATATTCATCAACATGGATATACGCAAAGCGAGCCTGCAGCTTTTCGCGGATGGTGGGGTTATTACGCAGAAGATTGAGGGTCTTGATTAACAGGTCATCAAAATCTAGAGCGTGTTCATCTTTCATGATTGACTCGTAGTGCTCCCAGACAGTAGCAGCGACTTGGTCAGTAAAGTTGGAAGCAGAAAGTTTAAAATCAGCGATTGAAATAGCGTCACCCTTAGCGCGGGAGATTTTACTAAGGATTTTTTTTGGTTCAAACTCTTTTGGGTTATAGCCGCCGCGTTCAAGTGCGAGTTTAACCGCTCGTAGGGTGTCGGCACGGTCATAGATAGTGAAGTGGCGCCGCAGCCCCAGTGCTTCATGAAATTCGCGTAAGATACGCACCCCGAGGGCATGAAAAGTGGTTACTATAGGCAGTGAATCTATTGCGGCCCGTTCTGCAGGGGGAAATTTCTTTAGTAAAAGTTCAACACGCTCACGCATTTCCTTGGCAGCTTTGTTTGTAAACGTCACCGCTAGGATGTTGTGGGGGGCGGTGCCTTGATGCACGATATGCACAATCCGATGAGTAATGACACGAGTTTTTCCTGACCCGGCCCCAGCCAAGACCAAGAGTGGCCCTTTGGTATGCAGTACTGCTTCGCGCTGTTTGTCGTTTAGACCATCTAGGTACGGGAATCCATTCATATATAGTATTAGGTCAACACTATACCATGTGTCCAAAAAAGACCGCTGTGTTCATCCACGACTCCACAAAAAATGGCGAGCAAATCAGAAAACTTTTGAAGATTTCTGTCAATAGCTTATTTCCGGCCCTAAATAAGGTTTTTTGAGGGTATTTATTTTTAGTCTAGAAAATGTGCATTCGTCAATTGCGCTTACGGTCTCGTTTAGTAGAATTACTGGCATACTCATCATAAAGGTACAGAGTTGTAACTGAGGTTCGTAAGACCTCTTTTTCTTTCAGAAATTTTCCCGTAATGGTTGAATCGCGGCGAGTCCATAACAAACTTCGTATAAAACCCACAGCACAAGATTCTGGTTCAAAACATAACTCACTTGAGTTACACCAGATGATAAAAAGCAGCCATACCCCTTCCTTGAAGAGGATTGTGATCGAATACATCGCTGTTCTACTGATAATTATCATTCCTGTCTCAGTGCACGCGGGTATTTTTAGTGTGTTTCATGCGGAGACTGTCGCTGCAAAAAATAGTGAGTTGATGATTCTCTCTACCAACTCTGCTCTTGATATTGATATCCTCTCTGCAAAACAGAATCCGAATCCAAAAGGTGCGTATGGCGGTGCTGAGGTCATGGTAAATGAAGGTGCGCTAGTTTCTTCTGGTCCTGTTGGAGCTGATGTGGTGGCCGCAGCAAAAGAATCAACAGGAGAAATTAGTGTTTATACAGTGCGAGCAGGTGACACCCTTTCTCATATTGCAGAAATGTACGGAGTAACCGCTAATACTATTTTGTGGGCCAATGATCTGCCTCGTGCTACCAGTATTAAAGAGGGTCAGACTTTGATTATTTTACCGATTGCTGGTGTTCGACATGTAGTAAAAAAAGGAGATACAGTAGGTTCAATTGCTAAAAAGTACGACGGTGATGCTGATGAGATTCTTTCATATAATGAGATTACTTCAACAGCAGACTTGGTTGTTGGAGCAACTGTTGTGGTACCTGGTGGCGCTATTCATACAGCACCCGTTACCAAGATGTCAGCTTCTCCAGTACGTACTTCAGGATCAAATGCCTCAACCGGTGCTGGCTTCCTCTCACATCCTGCTCCGGGTACTATTAAGACACAGGGTCTACATGGCTACAATGCAGTTGATTTTGCAGCTGGAGTCGGTACTGCAATTAGAGCGGCTGCTTCTGGGGAAGTTATTGTTTCAAAGAGTTCTGGTTGGAATGGCGGGTATGGACAGTATGTAGTTATCAAGCACGGAAACGGTGCGCAGACCCTTTATGCTCACCTTTCACGAAACGACGTAGGAGTTGGCGCGTACGTCTCGCAAGGAGAAGTGCTTGGTGCTATGGGTAATACTGGTCGCTCAACTGGCCCACACTTGCACTTTGAGGTGCGTGGAGCAAATAATCCTTTCTAATACTGTAGCCTTGAATAAAAACCGCCGACCCCAACTAGGGGTCGGCGGTTTTTATGTCTGCATCCGGTACTGCAAGGCTTCTAGAACGTGCTTTGCCTCAATATTGGTGCTTTCGTCTAAATCAGCGATGGTGCGAGAGACTTTAAGTACTCGATGATAGCTGCGTGGTGAGAGATTAAGTTTAGCTGAAGAAAGTTTTAGTAACTCTGTTACGTCTGGGCTAAGGGAGATGCAGTAATCAATATCGCGACTGGTCATTTCGGCATTGGTGGTAACTCCTCGTTTTGCAAGGCGCTCATACTGACGTTTGCGAGCGTCGATTATCTTTGTGCGAGCAGCTACCGTTTCACCTTCTGTACGTTTGAGATTAGTGAGAGTATCGTAAGGTACGTGTGGTACTTCAATCCATAAATCAATACGATCAAGTATTGGTCCAGATATTTTACCGTGGTACGTTTCATGCATGGCCCGAGCTAAATTTGTAGTGCCGTCTTCCAGACCACGGTAGGGATTCATAGCTGCTACCAAGATGAAGTCAGCTGGGAAGAGGGCGGTGCCCTGGATACGAGAGATGCTTACAATACGATCCTCTAATGGTTGACGTAGCGCGTCAAGTGAACGGCGGTCAAATTCAGGAAACTCATCCATAAAGGGTGTCCCACAGTATTGAAAATAACCTACCTACAAAGTGTACAAACACTAGATTAGTACACTTGTTTAAACAACTAGAGGGACGGCTATTAGAATAGTTGTCCCTCTATAGAATACAACATATAAATCCGTGTTGGTCTAGTTACATATTCTCACCTTTCGTATAAGATTGTTGTAGGTCGGTACGTTCGCAAATCAATAGTACAGCTTCACATAATCAATCGGTGATTGTAGATACACATTAAGGTGTAGTATCTGAACATACGTTTTACGTATGTAAGTTCCGCCTCGGCATCTGGCACGACCTGTCCTGTAGCCCATCAGTCGCCACGACGCCACAGCATGAACATGAGCACTAGATGTTCTAAATTAATAGCAATACTAATTAGAGCTATCGCTCAGGGACTAACATTACCTCGCAAATTCAAGGTTTGTTATTACCGG
>CAIMDH010000007.1 GCA_903839715.1 uncultured bacterium | reverse complement strand
TGTAACTAAAACATCATCTTCGCCTTGCAGAACATCACTTTTTACGAGTACGTAATTGTCTACGAAGGGTCTTCTTTCGTAGACAATTAAATATTGTGAGTAGGGAAGTATTTTTAAATTTCTGTGATATAGTATTCACCGTTTTGTTCCCTGTATAAATGCTTTTGAAAGGAAGTTTCATGAAAGAAAAATTTTTTGCCGACCTTGGAATTTCTCAGCCTTCAGTTCTTGATCTTGAGATAGAAAAGATTATCTCAAAAACGCTGGCATCTCGACTGACGCCAACAGAACAGTATATTATTTCATCATACTATGGCATTGAAACAGAGCTAAAAAAATATGATGAAATTGGAGTTACTGTCACACTCTCTGCCTTTAAGGTGCGTCAAATTAATGTTCGATCAATTCGAAAACTTCGCTGGCCTTCAGTCCGGTCGTCACTTGTAAAGTCTATTGAAGAGTACGTTGCCAATAAACTTCGATTTGTGAATATATAGCAAGAATGTGGGTTTTAGAAGAAAGTACACTCTATTTCACATCAATACGCAAATTACCGAGAGCTTCTATACTCTCGGTTTTTTTTATTCCCACAGTTAGTAAAAAAGATTTTTTCATTGCCTTATAATTGTAGTATGGAAAATACACTTGCTGAAAATAAAAAACTTTTAAAAAAATTAACCTCAAAACTAAAGGTGCTTCAGGCCGAATTGGTCCAAGCAAATAAATTGGAAGGGAAGGATATGTATATTGATGTAAAGATTAAAAAGAACCAAGCGCGTTTTGAAAAGATGAAAAAGAAGGATGGTAACGATAGCGTCGTTGGAAAGTTTTATCTTGAAATTAACATCAGTGCTAAGGAGGAAAATGTGTTCATTCCGATTTCGATTGCTTCCGGCAAAAAGACGGCCGGTTTTATGTATCAAATTGAAGGAACTGCCGAGGGTACACTTGCTACTGCTGATATTAAAGTTCGTGGTGAGGGAGTTTCACAAGTGACTGTGGGCACTCTGCTCTATGCAAAAATCCCAACCGGAAAAACTGCGGCGTTTGAGGTTCGTGCCGCTATTCGGGGCAAGTTTGGCAAGGTATACAAAATTGTCTTTACTCGTTTGAATTACAAATTAAACCTAGCAGATGCACGCTATCAGCAGTATCTAAAAGAAATTCATTCAGATAGTGTATCGCTTTCGTAGGTATTCCTGTGCTTGATTTGATGGGGGAGTAACTACCTTTATGAATCCTTCAGTTCTTTTTTGGCGTCCTTAATAAATTTTCCAAAACGACGGTCTCTCACTCTTTTTTCAGTATTAGTCATATCTGCAAACTCAGCTTCCTTTTTGAGGTTGAGGTAGTTTAGGTATCTTTCTTCATCTAATTCACCGGCTTTTAAAGCAATAGTTACACGGCAATCCGGTTCGTGAGTGTGGGTGCAGTCAATAAATTTGCACTCTGTTGCTAGGGCGGTAATGTCGTCAAAAAAAATTTCAACACTCTGCCCACCTTCTGCGATGCCGACTTCACGCGTGCCGGGGTTATCGATGACAATGCCGCCATCTTGGAGAAAATACATTTGTCGTGCAGTAGTAGTGTGCATGCCGCGTCCTGAGTACGCACTAATATCTCTGGTCTTAATGAACTCACTGTTGAGGAGTTTGTTGATGAGGGATGACTTGCCGACGCCTGAAGACCCAAGAAAACAATACGTCATGCGCTTGGTAATAAATTGTTTGAGTTCCACAAGACCAGACTCATGCACTGTACTGGTCGGGATAATCGCAATACCAGGGAATCTGGCTTTGAGTTCGGTCAACTTGGCATGCAAAGCTTCTGGTGTAAGAAGGTCGGTTTTATTTAAAATAATAGCAGGGGAGACGCCACCATTTTGGGCTATAATAAAATATCGTTCAAAGCGATTTAGGTTGTAGTCTCGGTCGACTGATTCAATTACAAAAGCGACGTCGATGTTGGTACCAATGAGCTGCAAGCTGTCTTTTTCACCACTCTTGCTGCGGTCACCGTATTTTCGTTTAAGGATGGTTTGTCTAGGTAGAATGGCATTGATGACAGCTTGTGTGTCGTCAATGGTGGTGATGGTGACCCAGTCTCCTACGGCCGGGTAGTTTTCGCGGGAGCTGGCGGTAAACACCTGCCTGCCAGTAATGGTGGCGCGGTATTCTCCAGTAGCGTTTTTAACTTTGTAGGCACCACGGGATTCTGAGATAACTCGCGCCACAGTAAAATCACCAAGACCGAGTTCGATTCTACTGGCTTCAAAAGCATTGTTGTATCCTAAATCCTCGTTTGTCATTTTCTGATGATATAACGAAAGAGTGTTGAATACTAGGCGTGGATAAAAGCAAACCCCCCGACAGCCTTTGGCTGCGGGGTTAAGGTCTTACGCTTTGCTTCGCTTAAAAGATGGCTGTAACTGTGTAGGTAATAACAGCGCTGTAGTTACCAAAGTCAGTGGCTGCAGTGGTATTGCCGATGTAGCGTGCACCAAAAATAGTAGTTACTTCATCGCCGGCGCCTGATGCAACAGCATCTGGAAAGGCAGCGGTATCAAAGGCCCAGTTGGCACCATTATATGGCGCAGCAGCACTGCCAGTGCCAGAATTGACTCCAAGTCGTACACCAAACTGCTCAGTGCCGATAGCTGACGCTGCGGCTGTGCCACCGATAGCAGTGATGGTAGCGGGTCCGCAAGATGTACAGGTGAGTGTAGTACCGCTTATAGTCATAGAGTAGCCACTGCTGGCGTTGGTGGCGATAGAAATAGTATGTGCGTCAGCAGTATCATTAATAGCACCGATGGTATCGCCAGTAGCGTATTTAGCCTGCACAGCCGTCAGTGAACCAAAGCCAATAGAGTTGTCGGAAATACTAAATGATAAAGTCTGAGGAACTCCTGATGCAGTACCGCAGATTTTGGTAGTGTAAGCATTGGCATCACCAACGTGTGAATTGGTAGTACTTTCAATTGAGCCTAAGGTAGTGTCATAGCCTGTGCAGTTGGAAGCTTGGTAGCCGATTGTTACAGTGCCACCGTTTGGGACAGAAAGGCAGGCGTTGTCGGGGTAGTTTACTTCGGTATTTTGCTCCGCGTGAGCATTGGTGGTACTAGATAGTTTGAGAGCGATAGCAAAGGTGGCTGAGCAAGAGTTGCTTAGTCCGATGACGTTCTTGCAGCAAATGACGTCATTGTTGTAGGCGGCTGTGGATTGACTGGCTAGCTCAGCGTGGGCATTAGTGGTACTAGACAGGCGGTAGACGACCGTATCAGTGCATAAAGCACTAGTTGTGACTGAGCAAGACAAGTTGCCAGCGGAGGCGATGTGAGTAAGATAAAAAACAAAAAAAACAACAACTGCTAAAAACAGTAGTCGAGTCTGTATACAATTAAAATTCAGCAGTGATAGTTTCATTGTTAGGTACGTCGTCTATTGGTACAGGTGATTGTACCTCATCTTCTGGAATTGGTTCGCCCACTACATTTTCGACTGCTGGTGGCTCTGGTATTATGTCACCTGAAACAGACTCGGGCGAAGCTACGTCGGGAGTAATTGGTTCAATAATTGTCGGTATGGTAGAGGTGGCTTCAATTGAGGCTGGCTCAGGTTGCGACTCTGGTTCGATCAGGGGTATTTCTTCATCTGGTGTGAATATTTCAATTACGCTCTCCACTATATCCATGATGAATTCTCCTACCGAAGAACCTCCGTCAGATTCAGTCGAAGTGCTCACTTCAACGGTTTCAGATGAAGTAGCTGTGCTTGAAGCAATAGCAACACCGGGCATGTCATCAAACGAAGCAGTTACAATAAGTCCATTATCGAGGTCTGAACTAATAGAAGTGGATGAGAGGGTAATGGATAGAAGGAGTAAAGCGTCGCTGACGGGAGTGGTACTTGCTGTGTCAAGCGCTGTTGGATAGTAGTCAGCAAAAGCAGAAACGGCAGTCGGACCGGTGCTCTCTGAACCAATCGTGATTTGGGTAAAATCAAAAGTACTACTTTCTGATTTAACATATTCGTATTCGCCATAATCTATACCATCAATTTGTATGGCGAATATACCGCGTTCACCCCTGGTATTATCAAAATCAATTGAAAAAAAATACCACTGGTCTTCCGTATACTCTGGCAGAAGAGTGATTTGTTTCTCGGCTTCTTCAAGAAGAATGCCACTTGCTTCGGTAAACTGAATACTAAATAAAAGTTGTCCGCCATTGTCGGAGGTTTGGGCGTATACATAAAACAACCCTGACTTATTGTGTCTTGCCTTAAATTCAAAGATACCCGTATTTTGGGGTGAGTTAGTGTGAGTGACGAGTAGTGAGTTATCATTTCTAATTTCAATAAATTTCTCACCTTGAACCGGGTCAGATGTAGTAATTTGGACAGTTCCATACTTGTTGGGATCGTGTTTGGTTAGTACCCAGTTGTCCTGACCATTTAAATCACCAATAGGTAAGGAATCAAAGCTATTAGAAAGCATTTGTTCTTGGGCTTGGGTATACGGCACGATACACAAAAGTGCAATGAATAGAAAAGTGGTAAAAATATACTTCATAACTAAGGTAAGTTTTCCAGTTCTGCTTGTACCAGTGAAATTGTCCAAGACGCTGACGTGCCGCCGTTCGCGCTGACACCAATGATGCTATTTGCGACAGTGCTATCAAAGCCAGCCGAGGTGGCTTTGATGGTTTGAGAAACCAAGGTACCAAAACCAGTAATAGATGCGCCATGACGGCGTTGTCCGACACACTGCATGACGGCTGAGGTGCCAGAACCAATAGTTCTAAAAGTGACCCATACCTCAAAGGTACCGGTATCTGTCGCGGCTGTCTGAGCGGAGAAGGTGAGGGTGCAGCGGGCGGTGTCCGCAGTAGTACCGTTGGTGCCAAAACGAACATTAAGTATTGGAGTAGCTACACCAGCGGCAGTCTTTGAAGCTTCAAAGACCATGTGGTATCTAGTTCCGACCTGTAATCCTGTTGAGGGAATGGCTACGGATGAACCAGTGACGTACGTGTCTGCAGCAAATCCTGCGCCCTGATTGGCGGTGCTTTGGTTGAAGACAGTACGGACATCTGGTGCCGCACTGCTCCAGGTGGTGCCGTTTGAAGTAAGGACATTGCCGGAGGTACCGGGCGCGACAAAAGTGACGTTGCCGGTGCCGTTGCCGACGATGAGGTTGTTGGCGGTGAGAGTATTTAGGCCGGTACCACCTTGGGCTACAGTCACATCAGCATTATCAGTCAAAATCGTTGCTGAGGCGTCAGGTAGAGCAAACGTCTTGAGAGCGGTGGTTGGTCCGGAAAATGCAGTAAAACCACTTCCAGTACCGCCGTTTCCGCCTGTAAGAATACCTGAGACGCCGTTGGTAAGATTTATCTGCGACCATGCTGGGTTGTTGCTGGCGCCGGCATTGGAGAGATATCTAGTAGCGTTGGTGTCTTTGGCTAAAGCACCGAGAGTGTCGGCCGCTGAGCCATAGATAATGTCTCCTTGTGCAGCACCACCGCCAATGGCTGAGAAATTATGACCTGGATTTGGTGCCGCTGCAAAAACATAGGTAAAAAAAGAAATTGAAATTGCCAGTAGGAGAATTAAACTAAAAACTTTGTTAGCAGGGGAGACTAGTGAAAACTTTTTCATAAACATCATAATGATATAAAAATATTTTAGCACTCTCTCTTCATAATATGAAACCAAATAATAAGGTTCTGCACAGGTGGAGAATTTTTTGAGTAGCTTCTAGGTTACAATAATAGGTGAGGGTCTATCTAGGTAGACGCGTCTCATTAATATTGAAAATTTTTAGTCCTTAATTTGTTCATTATGAATTTGTTAGTTTTACAGAATACTGCCTCTAGAATTGTAAGTCTTGTACTGGTATTGGCGGTACTGGTTTCGTTTGTTTTTCCTACTTCTTCCGCTGAAGCTGCTGCTATCTTGAGTGCGTCTGACACGATGTCTTCTTTGACTGCCAGTGCGACTTCTACTCATGCGATTCGCTTTACAACACCAACAGGCGCCAATCAAAACACTGATACAATCATCATTACTTTTCCGTCAGACTTCAATTTCACAACCAAAACTATCGGTACTGTAACTTTCACTCATGGTGCTTCCACTGGGCTTGAAACTACTGAGACTTTAGCTGCTTCTGCAAGTGCATCTGCATGGGGAGCGGTGTTTTCTGGCACTCAAAACCGCATCTTGACCTTAACTGCTCCAACAGACGGTACTGGTGCTGCGGTATTGGCGCCAAGCGATAAAATTGTTATCTCGTACGACGGTACCAATTCCATCAACCCGACTACGCCTGGCTCATATGTAACTACGATTTCTGGAACATTTGGAGATGCAGGAGACATTACCGTAAATATACTGACTTCAAACCAGGTAGATATTACAGCTACTGTTCCTCAGTCATTAACTTTTAGTATCTCTGATACTAGCATTAGTTTCGGCACACTTACTGCAGTTGCCGCCCGTTATGCTTCAGGTACAGCAGCAGGAGACACTGCTGAAAATGAGGCACATACTGTAATAGTAGGTACAAATGCTACTAATGGCTACACAATGACAGTGGGAGGTTCTACCCTTACTTTTGGTGCTAACACTATTACAGCCATTGGTGCTGCTAACACAGCTTCAGCTATTGGTACTGAACAGTTCGGGCTCCGTATGACTGCTTCTGGCGGTAGTGGTGCTGTCGCTGCTCCGTATGCAGCATCCGGCTTTGCCTTTGATTCCGGAGCTTTTCCAGACACTATTGCCACAGCTTCTGGCGCATCTGCCAACACTACCTACTCAGCTCGGTATATCGCCAACATTACAGCTAATACTGAAGCCGGTAGCTATACAGGAGCTGTCACATATGTAGCCACTGCAAACTTCTAGGAGTCATAAACTTTGCACTAGAACAGATTTGAGGTATTATTTTCACAAATGAAATCTATAAAAAACATAGTTGCTGTCCCATTACTCATTGCTTGTTTTATTATTGAGGCACAGACTGCTGCCGCCCTCACTATCTCGCCAGTAAAAATTGAAGTATCAGGTGACCCTGGACAAACTTTACGTGGCGAGTTGGAGCTTCTTAATGAGCAGGCACAAGTTAAGACTTTCTTCTCTTCCTTTGAAAACTTTGAACCAAGTGGTGATACAGGGTCACCAAAATTCATCGGAGCTGAAGGAGGTCTGGCCACTTGGCTGGGAACACAACCTGCAGTTACTGTTGCTACGGGTGAAACAGTTAAAGTCCCCTTTACTATCACTATCCCTGCAGACGCTGAAGCAGGGGGGTACTTTGCTGCTATTTTTTGGGGTGAGCAAGATCCTTCTATTCAAGCAGCTGGGGAAGTTGCAATTGGAGGCAAGCTTGGCGTCTTGATTTTGCTTCGTGTAAATGGCGACATTGTTGAAGAGGCAGGTATTACAGAGTTTGGTATTGCAGATAGTAGGAAATTGCAGTTTGCCCTCCCGGTCAATTTTTCATATAAATTTTCTAATAGCGGTGGAGATCGTGTCGTGCCACTCGGTGACATCACCATCAAAAATACCTTTGGTCGCGTTTCAGCCGCTATTCCAGCGAATATCAACGAAGGAAGCGTATTGCCAGGCAGTGCACGAAGATTCCAGGCGATATGGGGAGCTGTAGCTACTGCTAGTACTACTGACGGATTCTTTACAAGTGCAAAAAAACAGCTGACTGATTTTCATTTTGGTTTTTATAACGCTAAGTTGTCTGTAGTCTATGGTGCTACTAATCAGGTCGCTACAGATTCAGTCTGGTTTATTATGTTCCCTTGGCAGCTCTTGGTGCTATGTTTAGCCGGATTCCTACTCGCTATCGTCTTCTTAAAAAAATATAACACTTGGATTATCTCTAAAAGTAAATCAAACGCATAATGTGTGATGCTTTCGTTACGTACAGTAGTTCTCTTTAGTTTTCTTGTTCTATTTTTTTCAGTTGCCAACCTAGTATATTCGCAGAGTTTTGTGCAGGGTGAAGTAATGATTGACGCTTTAGTTCCTGGCTGTGGGGATTTGTTTATTGAGAACGGAGAAGACTGTGATGGCAATAATCTTGGAGGAGCTTCGTGTCTTACTCAAAATTTTACCGGCGGTACACTTTCTTGTACTGCTTCTTGTGTTTTTAATACATCAGCGTGTATTTATACACCACCCAGTTCTGGTGGCGGTGGTACGGGATTGCGTAATAATGCAACGGTAGTTTTGGTGGGGAAGGCGTACCCCAAAAGTACTGTGGTAATTCTCAAAGGTGGTCAGATTATCGCCAAGACTGTCGCTAGTCCGCTCGCTAATTTCCAAGTTTCAATAACTGGCCTGTCTTCAGGTAATTATAATTTCATGGTGTATAGCGAAGATTTAAATAGCCTCCGGTCAACGCTGTTATCTTTTCCGGTGATGGTAAGTAAAGGTACTCTTACTAAAATTGAAGATATATTTATTGCTCCGACTATTTCTCTGGATAAGACCGAAGTACGTAAGGGCGATGTGATTACGATTTTTGGTCAGAGTGTCCCTAATGCTGAGGTTATGCTAGAAGTGAATTCACCTCAGCAGTTTTTTAGAAAAGTTGATGCTGATGGAAATGGTGTGTACGTATATAATTTTGACTCTTCTGTTCTTGAAATTGGTAGTCATTCAACACAATCAAAATCAGCTACCAACACCGAGATCAGTGCCGTCAGTTCTAAGGAGCTGTTTCAGGTAGGAACAAAAAACGTTTTTAGAGTGGAGTCTTTGACGTGTTCCAAAAAAGCAGACTTCAATGCTGATTGCAAAGTAAACTTAGTGGACTTCTCAATTGCGGCATTTTGGTATTTACGAACCCTGACGCCAGCTTTTGTCTTGCGAGAAGCAGCACATCTAAATGGTGACGGCAAGGTAAATCTGGTAGATTTTAGTATCATGGCCTTTTATTGGACAGGGTAGTATGCGTAATATATTTATTTTATTTTTGCTGATTGTAGTGTACGGCTGGTCTTGTGTGCCGGCCATGGCTGCAGTGCTGAAGGTTGAAAGTGATTTTAGTGCCCTACGCGTCGGGGATGTTTTTACTGTTGATTTGGCAGTTGGTACAGAAGGTCAGGTACTAAATGCCGTTGAGGCAGAAGTGGTATTTCCTACTGAGCTTTTGGAGTATGTAGCAAGTGATGACGGTGAGTCAGTGGTCAATCTTTGGATTGCCAAGCCGAGGTATGATGATATAAATGTAGTTAGTTTTTCCGGCATTACTCCTGGGGGATTTTCTGGTGTAGATGAAAAGCTGCTCACGTTAACTTTTAAAGTAATAAATGTGGGGCAAGGTACTATTAAAATCAACCAAGCGAACGCACTCTTACATGACGGTCTTGGTACCGCGGCAGCTGTCACTAAACAAAATTTGCACCTTGCTATTAGTGCAGGGGAGTCTGCTACTGTAGTTAATACTATTGATGATGAGATACCTGAACATTTCACTCCCGAGGTCATACAAGATGCTGATTTGTTTGACGGAGCATACTCTCTTATTTTTGCGACAGAAGACAAAGGTTCGGGTCTAGATTACTTTGAAGTGAAGGAAGGTTGGTTTGGGTTGTATCACAAAGCTTCAAGCCCGTACCTTTTGCAAAACCAAGCGCTTAATAAAAAGATTTTCATTAAAGCGATTGACCGAATGAAAAATGAACGAGTAGAAATTCTCTATCCACAAAATTGGCAACCCTGGAGCGAACACGTTGCTGTAATTATTAGTATACTGGTAGTATGCGTTCTTTCTCTTTTTGTCCTTCGGAGATTTTGGCGGGTCTAACTAATAAACTAGTCTTCGCCCTTTTTCTTTTATTACTTTTGCCAATATCGGCACAAGCGGCTTCGTTGTCATTTTTGCCAGCCACAGGTACCTATAATCCAGGAACGGTATTTAGTACAGGAATCACTGTTTCGAGCCAGGGAGAGGCCTTGAATGCCGTTTCAGGAGTGGTATCGTATCCTAAAGATTTGCTCGAGATTGTTTCAATTTCTAAAAGCCAGTCAGTAATTTCTTTGTGGGTGCAAGAACCGTATTTTTCAAATTCTGAAGGAACTGTCCACTTTGAGGGAATTGTTTTAAATCCTGGTTTTACTGGTAACGGCGGGAAGGTTTTAACTATTACTTTTAAGGTAAAGTCTACCGGCCAAGCCGACCTCGTGTTTGCTGCTGGTTCGGTCTTGGCAAATGATGGTGAGGGATCAGAAATTTTGACTAGTAAAAGCGGTGCTCAATTTTCGTTTACTTCACCAGCTGTACCACCACCATTGGTACCGGTTGCCACTACGGAAGAAGAATCAGCAGTTTTGCCTGAAGTATTGTCCGATACTAATCCACAAAATGGCTGGTCGGCACAAACTACCGGAATATTTACGTTCTCCATTCCTGATTCAGTCATCTCTATGCGTCTATTACTAGATGAAAAGCCAGACTCTGTTCCGGTGGTCGTCTACACACCGCCAGTGCCGCAGCGAGAAATCAGTGACCTAAGTGAAGGTGTTTCATATCTGCATGTGCAGTATAAGGATGCTGCTGGCTGGGGAGAGATTCTGCACCACAAAATCCAAGTTGATACCGAGATTCCTGAAACGTTTGCCATTAAGGAAGTTGGTCCGGGGACGTTTTTGTTTACTGCAGCGGATGCACTTTCAGGCATTGCTAGATATGAGGTGCAAATCAATAATGGGCCAGCAGTCGAATTTATTGACGACGGTAGCCACCTCTACAGAGTGCCAGAACAACCAGCTGGTCTACATACGCTTTTTGTCAAAGCTTTTGATGCAGCCGGAAATTCTACTTCGACTAGTATCCAGTTTGAGTCTCAAGTAAACGTACCTGCGGTCCCGGTTCCGATTCCGGTGCCTGTGGCGGATGTAGAGAGTACTCCTGTGAATACTAATAGTTCTATTGTTTCCAATGGTGCGGTGTTGATTACTGTACTTTCAATTGTTATTCCGTCATTAGCACTTATTTTATTGTTGGGTGTATTGCTCTACCTTGCGTGGCGCGGGGCGGGAGGCTTGCGGCGTCGTGTCGACAGGGAGGTTAAGGAGGCTAATCTTATTGTCCATAAAGCGTTTACTTTACTAAAAACAGACTTAGAATTAGATGTCGAATCTCTCAAGAAAGCCAACAAAAAGCGTAAGCTTACTCGGGAAGAATCCAAGATTCTGAAGAGATTACAAGTGAATTTAGATGAAGCAGAGAGAGTGATTAGTAAAGAGGTTTCCGATATTGAAAAGGAAGTCAGTAGTGAGAAATAAAATG
>CAIMDH010000006.1 GCA_903839715.1 uncultured bacterium | reverse complement strand
TGCATCTTCTTCACGCTGCTTCTTGTAGGCATCTTGGATTTCTACTCCTTCTCGCTTCAAGAGGGCTTCGTACTCTTCTCGCTCAAGTGTCTCTACTTCCGCCAAACGTTTAGAGATAACATCCAGTGCTGGGCGGTATTTTGTAAGAATTTCTTTAGCGCGATTTTTACCATCTTCAATAATCTTTGCAACTTCGTCGTCAATTGCCTTGGCTATCTGTGGTGAGTACCCACGGTCTTCACTGACTCCACCGCCTATCATGCGACCTCCAGTACCTTCAAGTGCCACTGGACCTAGTGCACTCATACCATATTTGGTCACCATATCGCGAGCGAGATTTGCTACCACTTGTAAGTCATTACTTGGACCAGTAGAAAGGTCACCGAAGACCATTTCTTCAGTCACGTAACCACCAAGCGTCATAGCAATATCATCCAAGAATTCTTTTCGTGTGTGCATACGACGATCTTCATCAGGAAGCTTAAGGGTATACCCAGCTGCACGACCGCGAGAAATAACCGAAATTTTCTGTACCGGATCAGCGTATGGTAGAACTGATGCAACAAGTGCATGACCAACCTCATGGTACGCCGTCACCAAACGTTCGCGAGATGAAAGCACGTGACTCTTACGCTCTGGACCAAGCATCACCTTTTCAATTGAACGAATAATGTCAAACTGTCCCACTTTTTTGCGTAGTTCACGTGCTGCCAAAATAGCAGCTTCGTTCATGAGTGAGTACAAGTCAGCACCCGAAAATCCCGGTGTACGCATTGCAATCAATTCAAGATTTACATCATCTTGGAGAGGCTTCTTTCGTGCATGCACCTTGAGAATCTCCTCACGGTCTTTTCGGTCTGGCAAGTCGATAGTCACACGACGGTCAAAACGACCAGGACGAAGGAGTGCCGGGTCAAGCACGTCTGGACGGTTGGTTGCTGCCATCACAATCACCTTGGCATTTGGTTCAAAGCCGTCCATCTCTACCAAAATCTGATTGAGTGTTTGTTCACGTTCATCATTTCCTCCACCAACCCCCGTACCACGAATCCGTCCGACGGCGTCGATTTCATCAACAAAGATGATAGCTGGTGCCGTCTTCTTAGCCATCGCAAAGAGGTCACGAACACGAGACGCACCGACACCCACAAACATCTCCACAAACTCTGAACCGGAGATAGAGAAAAACGGCACACCGGCTTCCCCTGCTACCGCACGAGCCAAGAGAGTCTTACCAGTACCTGGCGCACCCATCATCATGACTCCTTTCGGAATCTCAGCACCAATATCCAAAAACTTTTTTGGATTCTTCAGGAAGTCGACGATTTCCTCTAACTCTTGCTTAGCCTCTTTTGCTCCAGCAACATCTTTGAAGGTCACCTTCTGCGTAGTGTCATTTGGATCAATCATGCGCGCCTTACTTGATCCAAAGTTAAGTGCCTGCATACCCGCACCCTTTACTGAACGGGTAAAGAACCACACGATGAGCAACAAGAAAATCAACGGAAACAAAAACGGTGCAAATTGTCCAAACCAATACGCGAAGCCTGTCTCACGCTGTACATCAATTTTGATAGCGGCCATCTGCTCAGCACTCACGCCAAAGTTGGTTAACGACTCAGACACTGACGCATCAGTCTCACGCTTGGCTTCGCCGGCATTTTTAGTCTCATCAACATAACTGATCTCAAGTACACTGCCACGAACAATAATCTCTCTCACTTCTCCTGCCTTCACTTGATTTACTACTTCAGAAACAGAGAGCTGTTCTGGCTTCACTTGTGTTTCGGTCAAATAACTAAACAGCATGGTCACCACCACAAGTAGCAACACGGTCGAAAGCATATTGTTCCAAAAATTACCCGGACCAAGTGGCATATGCTGACGCACATCACGAAGTCTATTTGGTAATAGATTTGTCGAATCAGACTTTTTTGTTTCTGGAGTGACCGGACCTTCTGAAGGCTCCTTTTTTTCCTCTGGGGCAGTAGAGTCTTTTACCTCTGCATCTGCTTTAATTTCATTTTCTAATTTTGACATAGTATCGTGCATTATACAGAAAAAACCGTACTTTACGAGCCAATCGACCTCCTGCCACAGAAGACAAGAATAAGTACAATTGCTCTTCCCTAAAATACCCTCTATAGTACTTAAATCCGTCACTTATGTCTGATTACGTACAAAACAAAAAAGCCCACTTTGATTATGAATTCCTCGAGCAATACGAGGCAGGTGTTGTGCTGGCTGGGTATGAAGTAAAGGCACTAAGAGCCAACAAGGCCAGCCTCAACGGCGCATACGTGGTAGTTCGTGGTGGAGAAGCATTTTTGGTTAATGCATCAATCAGTCCCTTCCAAGTCGCCAACACTCCCAAAAACTACGATCCTGAACGTGCCCGGAAGCTCCTCTTGAGCAAAAAGCAGTTGGCGGAGCTAGAATTAGGAAGTGAAAAGCAAGGCTTGACAATAGTGGCAATTAGATGGTATAATAACAAACGTAAGATAAAGCTTGGTATCGCACTCGCACGCGGTAAAAAGAAGGCCGACAAGCGCGAGACCATCAAAACACGTGACAGTAAGCGAGAAATTGATAGAATCATGAAGAGTCAATAGCAGACTGAAAGAAATACTCTACTCCTTCGTCTACATACACACACGATATTCCCAGAAAGCACAGAAGTACATTTATTACTTCCCTTTCTCCATTAGGTTGAGTTACTACTCAACCAAGAAAACCCTTCGGTGTTTTCTGGGGATGCTAGGCATCGACGGTTAGCCTACCCATTGTGTGCAGTGTCGAAACTGGTAATCAATTCGTTAAAAGGTTCCACTCTGTATTTGCAAACAAAGCAATACCAAGTCCTTACGCTAACGCGTTTGGATTCGCTCCCGCTCTAGCGTAACCATTCGTCTAGACCCGGAGTGATGCGGCTGAAGTAAACGCCTCATACGTTTCAGTTGTAGAATAGCCACGGGGCTCTGCCGCTTTATGCCGTTGTCGTAAAGTAGCAAGATTGTAACAACTCGAGTTTGTGTTGTTTTGTCTCTTCTTAAGACATAGACTTTAAATCAAAGAAGCGTCTACACACTGTAGATTCATAATGTGGTACCTGATTCGGACGCGGGCTCAATTCCCGCCATCTCCACTCGTAATACTATTAGCGCCATTAGGCGCTTTTATTATTTAAGTGGAGATAAAGCAAGCAAACTGCTTTGCTTGCGGCGAGAATTGAAAGTCGCGGTCATGTCGCTTGCGACAGATGAGACGGGGTCGAGAACACTTAGTAGATTTGGAGAGAAACAAACAAATATACTTAGCGATTTGTGACCAATTCCCACCGTCTCCATAAATTAAAATACCGCTTTAGTTGGCGGTATTTTAATACTTTATTGTCGTATGTATAGCGTATGTGATTATCGCTAATCCCATACCAACTCCTATGATCACAAAACCACCAGTTCCTTCAAGATTATCCTCCAACTTAAACCATTGAACTATTGGCACAACTTTGAGTAGTAAAATAATAATAAAGAAAATTGTAACTATTGAGTTTAATGTTTTTCTTAAAGAAAAAAAATTAGTTACCAATTT
>CAIMDH010000005.1 GCA_903839715.1 uncultured bacterium | reverse complement strand
GCCTCCCTCTAGGAGGTCGTCAAGGTTCTTTTTCTTGTTCTTTTTGGTAGCCTCTTCAAGAGTGACTATCTTCTCTACTTTTGGAGCTACTGTCTTCGCTGAAGGCTTTGCGGTAAAAGTGCTTTTGGTACCCGGGACGCGCTCAAGAGTAATGGTAAAGCCCTTAGGACTGCGCTTTATTTCGTCAGCAACTTTATACTCAGTCGGGATAATCTTGAGAAAACGTGTTAATCGTTCTTTTAAAAAGCCTTCTTCCATGTACTTGTACCGTCCCCAAAGGAAGAGGTCTACTTTTACACGATGGCCTTCTTCTAGCCATTCGGCAGTGCGTCTAGCTTTCAGTTGTTGGTCGTGGTCGCCAGTTCCAATTTTTACTTGGACACTCTTTGTTTCAGTAACATGAGATTTTGCTTTCATCTCACTGGCTTTACGGCCAGCTTGATAGCGAAACTTACCAAAGTCCATGATTTTGGCTACTGGGGGAGTGGCGT
This sequence comes from uncultured bacterium, assembly GCA_903839715.1. Taxonomy (GTDB): domain Bacteria; phylum Patescibacteriota; class Minisyncoccia; order Phycocordibacterales; family UBA918; genus OLB19. The sequence goes on along the minus strand of CAIMDH010000005.1, from coordinate 9,225 downwards.
TGGGTGAAATCTCAATCAGGTCGAGATTATGGGATTCGGCAGCTTTGAGAGCGTCAGCGATGGTAAGGAGACCGAGGTTTTCACCTTCAGGACCAACTACACGAAGCTCAGTAGCACGAATTGCATGATTAATGCGAGTTTTGATCTTTGACTCAGGAATGTATTTTGACAAGAAAAGGGGGCTTAAGAAATAAAAGTAAGGTTTTTTGAGTGATGCCTATGAACTACTTGAAGTAATTCCCAACGTTGGCAACTATTGGTACCAAAAATTTACCATATTACAGGCTTTACGCAACCATTTGGCAGGGGTTTTAGTTAGTGCTACTGAGATAGGCAGTCCGCTTTTCGGCAGCCATCTTGATAAGTAGGCGGGGCATCATTGAAGGGCAGTGTTGGAGTTTTTGGCGGCTGGTTGCCAAACTCTGTGAGGAAGAGTGTTTCTTCTACAAGATAGACAGTACGACCAACTGCCTGAATAGCGATTTAGTGCGAGTTGAGTACTGTAGCAGGATTCATATATTGAATACTAGTAGTCAAGTGCGTGAGATGGAACCTAAAATTTTTCCGGTCTGCAACAAGTCGTTTCCTAATTGTGTAGTACACGCTGCAAGAAAAAATTACGAAATACGGGTACGGCGCGGCGGTAGTGGAAAGAAGTAGTTGGTGGTCCGCATGTAGGCTTGGTATTCCGTTGGGTATTTTTGAAGAAAGATGTTCTCGAGCATTGGACCAGTGACTTTGGTTACTATATAGGTAATCACAAGTGGACTAATGAGACCTAGATTTCCGAATGAGAGTGGTAAGACAGTTATCGCTAGTCCCCACCAGATAAGTGTCTCACCAAAGTAGTTGGGTCGGCGACTGTATTTGAAAAGACCGGTAGTAAGGATAACGGCTGGCTCAGTGCCGGTTTTTTTACGTGCAATAAAGGCATCTAACTGGTAGTCAGCGGTAGTTTCAATAGCTAGCCCGAGCGCATAGATTGTGAGACCTGTGACTAGAAACCAACTCGAGACACTGTCAGTGTTGAGGCTTAGTATAAAAGGGAGTGAGACCAAAAAAATAATAAAGCCTTGGAGTAAGGTAATTTGAATATAACTTCGCACATAAAAATAAAGTAGACCTTTCTGCATCCATTGACTACGCCATGCCGCATACCGAGCATCTTCCGGAGCGTTGTGGTTTTTCTTATAGATGCGACTTGAAAGTCGCAGTGCCCATATCCCTGTAGCAGACAAGAGTAGTAGTGAAAGTAGTGATGTACTGTCTGAATACATAAAAGTAGCCAAAGCCGTCAAGAAGAAGATGGGTCCGTACGCAATATCCATAATACTATTGTCTTGTTTGAATTGAGCAGCAATAAAAACACCTGTAACAATTAAAAATAAAAAACTCACGAAGATCGAACTGTTGAAAAGAAGTGGTTCCATAGCTATAGATTTAGTGTACCATCTGTTACAATATATTCAGCATGCCAAGAGTCAGTATTGACACAACTGATGAGTCACCAAAGCGAGCACCACGCAAGCGTGCTGTTCGACGTGTAGTTACTACAAGTGAAGTGCCTGCAGTACGCAAGCCTCGTATTGCCCGCGCTGTCAAAATTAAAATTGATGAGAATGCAGGAGACGTTTCGGCAGTCTCAAGTCCACGTCGCGCACCTACGCAGATTACTGTCAGGCGTACTAACGGTACGTCTAAAAAATATGCAGTTGTACTTTCTGCTATGACTTTACTGATAGCAGGTGCTGCCTGGATTGGTTTTTCTGATGTGGGACAGATTGACGTTACTGCACGTATCAATGAACAAAATCAAAAGAAATCACTAGTGACACAAGAAACAGAACAGACTACAGGGGAAAATGTAACGGTGCCAGTTCAAAATACTCCACCTGCAGCTATTTCTAATATCCGTCCACGTAGCGACACGCCACCGCCTGAAGCATCGCTACCGGAAGTGGCGACTACCACAACCGAAACTGCTTCATCGACAGAGACCGTGACAGAAGGAGAGGTGAGTGAAGAACAGTCAGATGCAACAGAGGCAACAGAGGCAGCGGTCAGCGAAACTGAAAACACTACTCCTGTGATTGGATTGTAAGAGTTTTGTGGCAAAAGCGGGGCGGCCATAGGCCGCCCCGCTTTTGTATTACTTAACCAACTTCGTAGTGCAGTCATTACAGCGACACCCGTCTTTGCCAATCAGGTCGTTGAAATACATCTTGCCGTAATTGTAAGTAATTTCTTCTCCAGCTTTAATGGCACGTTTGGCATAAATATAAATATGCTCTTCGGCGTCATCGAGTTCTGGATAACAATTTGGTTTACAAGAATGATTTATGTATCGAGCTTTATTTTCGCGTCCCTTACCGTCAATGGTCCAAGAGTCATTAAGTTCAAATAAATATTTACCGCCACGGCGATTGGCCTCAGCTTCTGTAATTTTTTCTCCGGTGTACTCGATAACTAGATCACCTTTACTAAAGGAAGTGGTAGCAAAAAGTCCCAGACCGGCGGATGAACGTTTTACTTCAAACTCAGGTAGAATATTTTTTTGTAAGTCAGTCATATAGGGGAGAGTATAACAAGTAACAGCACTAGAGAATGGAAAGTAATACGAAGTGTGTGTAAAACTAAAAGGTTTTAAACAGATGAAAATAATAAATTTCAATTCATTTGGTATGATGTCAGTATATGAATACAGTTCTTGATAAGTTCGTGAGAGCCGCCGATTATCTTTCCGCTGCTCAAATTTATTTACGTGATAATTTTTTATTAACCGAACCACTCCGGCGTGAGCATATTAAGCCTCGGCTTCTAGGGCACTGGGGTACATGCCCAGGTGTCAATTTTACCTACGCTCACCTCAACCGCGCTATTATTGAACACGATATCCAGATGATGTTTGTGCTCGGTCCTGGTCACGGCTTTCCCGCAATTCAATCAAATCTTTTTTTGGAAGGCACTCTTTCCAAATATTACAAAAATATTCCCCGTGACGAAAAAGGTATTGCATTGATGGCAAAGTCTTTCAGTTGGCCCTACGGCTTTCCAAGTCACAGTAATCCAGAAGCCCCAGGAGTAATCTTAGAAGGCGGAGAACTTGGTTACGCTCTGTCTACCTCATTTGGGGCAATTCTCGACAATCCAGAACTGATCGTCGCTTGTATGATTGGTGACGGTGAGGCCGAAACCGGCCCTACTGCTACAGCGTGGCATATTAGTAAGCTTATTGACCCGGGACGAAACGGTGCTGTCTTGCCGATTCTGCATCTAAACGGCTACAAAATTTCCGGCCCGACCATTTATGGTCGTATGAATGACGAAGAACTACGATCACTCTTCTGGGGTTATGGATACGATCCGATTTTTGTCGATGCTTATACTGGTGATGATGTACATACCCAAATGAGTACGGCTGTTGATACAGCAGTCACTGCTATTCGCTTTACTCAACACTGTGCACGAGAGATGACACTCAAGGAAAACCCACGTTGGCCAATGATTATTCTCCGTTCACCAAAAGGTTGGCATAGTATTAAGCAGATTCGTGAAAAACGAATAGAAGATAATCACTACTCACACCAAGTTATTGCTGAAGGAGCTTTGCATAATGATGAGGAATTTCAGTTGCTAGAAGAATGGCTACGTTCGTACCGCTTCGAAGAGCTTTTTGATGGCGAAAAATTTGATGCGGATATCGAGTCACTTATCCCACGAGCAGACCGTCGTATGGGAGATAACTCACACGCTCATGGTGGGGTAATGAATTACCGACCGCTTATACTTCCTGAACTCGCAACGTATGCGACTCATACTACCTGTAATCTTGAGGATCCAATTTGTGGTGAAGTGAGTAGTATGGAAAAGATTGGTGAATATCTGCGTGATACCATGCAGCTCAACGAAGGTGCACGTAACCTTCGCCTCTTTTCTCCTGATGAAACTTACTCCAACAAACTACAAGCCGTCTTTGAATACACTAAGCGTGCTTTTGTCTGGCCACACAAGCCTTGGGATAAAGATTTGGCATGGGATGGCCGCGTGATTGAAATGCTTTCAGAGCATAGTCTACAAGGGCTGCTCCAGGGATATATTCTTACGGGTCGGCACGGTCTCTTTGTTTCGTATGAAGCCTTCGCGCAAATTGTTGCTAGTATGGCTGATCAGTATGCCAAATTCCTCAAGGTGGCTCGTGAAGTGCCTTGGCGTGGTATAGTGCCGTCATTAAACTACATCCTCACTTCGACTGGTTGGCGACAGGAGCATAACGGCTTTTCCCACCAGAACCCAGGCTTTATCGATGGAGTACTACAACGTCAGGGATGTTTTACCAACGTCTATTTCCCAGCTGACGCCAACATCGCACTTGCTACTTTTAAGCGTATGATGGAATCAACACGTGAAATAAACGTACTAGTCTGCGAAAAGCGACCACTGCCGATCTGGCGGACAGTAGAGGAAGCAGAAAAAGATGTTCGTGAAGGTGTATCAATCTGGAATTTTGCTAGTGATGTTGATCCACACGTGGTCTTTGCTGCTGCAGGGGATTATCCAACACAAGAAGTACTAGCTGCTATTAGTATAGTACGTAGTGAACTTCCTGAACTGCGGATGCGCTTTGTCAGTATTTCCTCACTCTCAGCTTCTGGTATTGGTAATTCAGGATGTAAGTTGCTGGTGCATAATTTTGCAGAGTACTTTACCGAAGACAAACCAGTCATTATAAACTTCCACGGATATCCACAAACTATGAAGCAAATACTTTTCGATTATGGCTGTACCACTGATCGAGTACAGGTTCATGGGTATGAAGAAGTCGGTTCTACTACTACTGCCTTTGATATGATGGTACGTAATCGTGTCGATAGGTTCCATTTAGCAATGGAGGCCTTTGCATTAGCTCGTAAGGCTAAAGTTATTGATGCAGAAACTGCTACTCGTCTGATTGATACTATGCAAGAACGTCTAGTTGCTCACCGTGAATATATTATTGAAAATGACGACGATCCTCTTGAAATTACAAATTGGGTATGGCATTCACGCTAGTTGTAAATCCTGGCAGCTCATCTAAGAAATTTGCTCTCTACCAAGACCGCACGGCTTTGCTTACTGCATATATCGAACGCAGTGCAGATGGTTTTGAGATGTGTACAGCAGTCGGAACAACACAACAGCGTTGTAACCTCCTTGGTAAGAATGATTACAAAGATAGTCTCAATAATTTCTTAACGCTAGCTGTTACAGAAAAGCATATTCCAGATTTTTCTGCTATTACCAATGTAGCAATACGAGTAGTAGCCCCAGGTACGTATTTTCAAGTACATCGTGTTGTAGATGCAGAATATCTCACACGACTCAACAAACTCGTTACTATCGCGCCATTACATATCCCACACTTATTGCAGGAAGTAGAAGCTATCAAAAAGTTTTTGCCCGACGCTCGTATTCTCGCTATCTCCGATAGTGCCTTCCATAGCACTATGCCTGATGTTTCACGACGGTACGCAATCGACAAAGTCGAGAGCGAACGTCTTGATATCTATCGCTTCGGCTATCACGGTCTTTCCGTAGCTTCAGTAATGCGCCGAGTTGAAAAAGTTACTGACAGACCAGTACGTCGTGCGGTAGTGTGTCATATCGGTAGTGGAGTTAGCGTGACGGCTGTAGCGGACGGAAAAAGTATAGACACTACTATGGGGTATGCTCCAGGCAGTGGTCTTGTGATGGGGAGTCGGGCTGGGGATATTGATCCAGGAGCACTCTTGGTATTAATGCAAGCCAAAAATTTTAAACCTAGCGATGCCCAAGTGTACCTGCAGACAGGCGGTGGGCTTCATGCCTTAGCAGGAGAAGCTGATTTACGAGTACTACTAGAAAGACGGTCTCGTGGTGATGTGGCAGCTGAGGCCGCAATTGCTAGTTTTGTCTATCATATTCAAAAAGCTATTGGTTCATATGTTGCGGTACTTGGTGGTCTTGAGGCACTGATTTTTACAGCAACAGCCTCCGAACGTAGTCCCGTACTACGGGCACTCATTGTCGAAAAACTTGCTGGCCTACAAATCATTCTAAATTCCGAAAAAAATGAAACATGTGTCAGTCGAGACGGTGTCCTCAGTTCAGTTGGGGCAAAGGTTGATGTCGTAGTCATTAAGACGAATGAAGCTGATGAAATACTCCACGCCAGTCTTGGTCTTTAGCAAAAATCTTGAGTGTTGTCTGTTATAGTGTAAGGATAAAGTTCCGTATGTCTTGGTTTGAAGAAAATAAACAAATTATTTCAGCAGTCCTCAAGGGAGTACTTACGTTCTGGGCTCTTTTTGGTATGTTGGTGGTTGGGGTAGTGTATTACGACTTTTCTAGCATCAACATGAATGTTCTTTCTTTTATGTTAGCAATCGCTTGTGCAGTTTTTTTGGCAAAAAACATCTACGATGTATCAATGTCAGAACTACGTGTGAAGAAACTTTCCGAAAAAAGAGCTGAAAAACTCATCGCATCTTCACAGCAGCTTTTTATGGAGGTCTATAATAACAGTCCAGTGGCGTATGTGGTTGTGGGGGAGTATGGCGACGTGGTTTCTGCTAATACCGCAGCTGCGCGACTTTTTGGTCAACCGGCAGAAAAGCTTGTAAAGCTAGGTTTGTTTACGCTGATTGCTACCGGTGACGAGGAGCATCAATCAGTCCTGAAGCAGAAATTTGACCGCGGAATTACCGTCTCTGACGAAGATGTAAAAATCGCACATGGCACTATTGTCTCCTGGACTAAGGTTTCAATCTTTAAATTTTCTAGTACCGACGGCAAAAATCTCAGTCTGATCACCTTTGTTGACGTGACAAAGCAAAAAGAAATTGATATTGCTAAAACAGAATTCGTTTCATTAGCTTCACATCAACTCCGTACACCGATTTCTGGTATGCGTTGGAGCGCTGAGCTGTTGCTGATGGATGGAGTTGAGACACTTTCCATACAACAAAAACGCTATATCGACCGGTTACTTTCCAGTATTCAGCGTATGAGTGGGTTGGTAGATGACTTTTTGCAAGTTTCTCGTTTTGAACTAGGGACGCGCGTGCTTAAGTTAGAAGATGTGGTCCTGTCAGAACTATGTGATGATATTATCTCTGAACAAACAGAACTGGTTACTGCTAAACGCTTGCGTATAAGGAAAGAATATGAAAATTCAATCAAAAAGATTAATACCGACCTCGGGTTGTTGCGAATGATTATCACTAACCTCACTACTAATGCGGTTAAATATTCACGACCAACAGGTGAAGTGACTGTCGCGTACCGTCTTTCTAATGGTGATATAGAGATTGAGATTAAAGATACTGGCATGGGTATTCCTGGCAATGAACAAGCGCGTGTCTTCTCAAAGATTTTTCGTGCATCAAATGCTGTCAAGGAAGTTCCTGATGGTACTGGTCTTGGTTTATATATTGTAAAAAAGGCAGTAGAGCAGATGCGGGGTAGAATTTCTTTTGTATCAACAGAAGATACTGGAACTACTTTTACTGTAGTGCTACCAGGTTCTTTTTAGGAGTTAGAGCCATGTAATTCGCCTTCGATCCGGATGGCGAGATTTTCAATGCCCCAGTGTGCTTTGTGGAGGATATCATTTGCGTCAATTTCTACATCACTAGGTACTGTCTCCGAAGTATCGGAAGCTGTCAAAATGAGTACTCGAGCCGTCTTTCCCCAGTCGTCAGCACGTAGTTTGCGTAGGATGTCATACCCTTCAATGTCGGGAAGTTTTAAATCAAGTAAAATCAAATCAGGCTTTTCAAGAATAGCGAGAGTGTATCCTTGTTTACCATCGCGAGCTTTAATTGCTGTGTATCCTTTAAAGGTGAGCATGTCCTCGAGGGAGTCGGCAAGATTAGCAGAGTCTTCAATAATCAGAATCTTTTTTTGTGACATATGACCTTCATTGTAGCGCATTTAGGGGTATAACAAAAAGCCATTTGTTTTAGGAATGTTCATAGTGGCAGAATAGATAGCAGTATGCTAGATTTTAGTTAGTTCAACCAAAAAGGAGAACGTCATGTCCAAAATCATCGTTTACGAATTATGTGCGGCAAGCAATGACGATGTGCCGCGCTTACCCTGGCTCCTTAATGAAGTTCCTCAGCAAATCATGATTGGTGATATGTGGCTTAATTCAGTATCACCGCTTTTGGATTTTGCTACCGGTCCTTTTGATGTCATTGAAGAAGACGGTCATTTTGTGCTACAGAGTATCGATACAGAGAGTGGACGACCTGTGCGCTTGCGTATAACGAGTACACCGTGGTTTCCAAATGCGCTACAGTACTGTAATGAATACTACTTGGAGTGGGGAGAAAGTCCTCTCCTTCGCGTCCTTTTGTTACCGGCAATACACAAAGATTCGACTGCTGGGACAGCCTAGTCCGCAAAAACAACCTCACCCTGAGGTTGTTTTCTATTTTATCGACAGTAACAGTAAATACCTATTTTTCTGGTGGAGGTTCGACCTCCACCAAATATCTCAAAGTGGCCAACCTTTAACTAAAAATAATAGTAAGTATATGAATAATAATGCAATAGTAGCAGTAGCAATCGGAGTGGTTGTGCTTGTAATCGGGTTTTTAATTATTGGCACAATGAATGACGAACCGGTTGGTGTACCAGTAACTACAACTCCTTCAACGCGCCCAACCGCTTCTAGTAGCGCTACAAGTGCACAGATAGAGGAGCAGTTAAAAAAAGATGCAGCTCTTCAGGCAGAAAATGAGGCAAAGGCCGTTGCTTTTAGTATTGATGTTTCAAAGTTGTCAGAAGCACAGCAGCTTACCTTAAAGACTATGGGCATAAATGATTCTTCAATTAAAATCACTAATGCTATGGTCGCTTGTGCGGCTGTAGACATGAGTGCTACGCGAATGGAAGAAATAAAAGGTGGTGCAAGTATTACTGCTAGCGAAGGTATAAGGCCTCAATTTGGGAGGGTGATTTCCCTCGTCTTCAGACGATAACTTCAGTATAATTAAGGCAATGACTGAAGAATACCGTAGAGCATCACATACTCTCTTCTCAATCAATCTCCATATATGCTGGATTACCAAGTATCGATACAAAGTCCTTAAAGGTGAAATGGGTCAACGAGCCAAAGAGTTAATCAGGAGAATCTGTAATGAAGAAGGAGCAGAAATACTCTCAGGTGCCATAGCTCCAGACCATGTCCATATCCTTATC
>CAIMDH010000004.1 GCA_903839715.1 uncultured bacterium | reverse complement strand
GCCAAACTCTGGCGAGGTCGAACCTTTCTCGGTTTAGTTTAGGGTGTATAATAAATGCATGAGTGTTCGCATTCAGTCAGTATCAGATGAGTATTATCATATCTATAATCGAGGTGTCGATAAGCGGGTTGTTTTTACTGACCAATATGATTACCAGCGCTTCCTCCTGCTACTCCTGTTGTCTAACGATACTACCTCAGTAAATATTTCTAAAGCGATACGTAATTTTTCTGTTCCAGAGTTAATGAAAGAAATACGTGAACCCCTTGTCTCAATTTACGCTTTTTCTTTATTACCAAATCATTATCATCTACTGGTCTCTCCTGTGGTAGATGGAGGAGTAAGTAAGTTTATGCAAAAAGTAGCTACTGGGTACACAATGTATTTTAATACAAAAAATGAGCGTTCAGGAGCTCTGTTTCAAGGAAAATATAAGATTAAACATATCGAAGAAGATATATATCTTAAGTATCTATTTGAATATATCCATTTAAACCCAATTAGAGAAGAATTTGATACAATAGACCAAAGTCTAGTTGACTCATTAATAGAAAAGTTAGAAAGAAATCCTTTATCAAGCCTGTCAGTTTATAGTGGTAGTGAAGAGAATCGTTTGGCAGGTTCAGTGTTAGACAAAAAACTTTTTGAAGAATTATTTCCTTCATATATGCACCACCGTCTAGCACTACTTGATTGGAAAGACGACTTCTCTGAACTTTTTGGGCGAGGTCGAACCTTGTCAAGCTTACCTAAAAACCAGGAGTAACCTTAGTCTGGGCGAGGTCGAACCTTTTCAGAAGTGAAGATTTTAAGTATATGGAAATTAGTAATTACAACAGAATACATTTTATTGGGATTGGGGGGATTGGTATGTCAGCACTGGCGAGATTCTTTTTGCATGAGAAAAAAGTAGTGAGTGGCAGTGATCGAGCACCATCTGCACTTACGGAAAAGTTGGCTAAAGAAGGTGTGATTTTCTACGAAGGTCAAGTGGCTAGTAATATTACTCCTGATATCGAGCTCGTAGTCTACACCGAAGCGATGTCACATGAGCATGAAGAAATGGTGGCTGCAGCAGCCCTTGGGGTGCCAATGGTGAATTACTTTGAGGCGCTCGGCATGGTCGCCAACCCTTATCACTTGATTGCGGTTGCAGGAGCGCATGGCAAGACCACCACCACTGCCATGATTACTGACATTCTTGAAGAAGCGGGACTTGATCCGACTGCTATCATTGGCTCACTGCGCAGTAAGACAGGGAGTAATTTTAGACCTGGTAAGAGTAAGTATGCGGTCGTGGAAGCGTGCGAGTACCGGCGCGATTTTTTGCATCTGAAGCCGGAGGTTTTGGTAATTACGAATATTGAGTATGAGCATGTTGACTACTACAAAGATTTGGCAGATGTCCAGGATGCGTTTCGTACTATCGCTGAAAGTGTGCCGGCTACTGGCTATATTATTGCTGATACCACTAACCCAAATTTGGTGCCAGTGCTTAAGGATGTGACTGCGACCGTGATTGATTACCGACAGTTCTTGGATGTTTTACTGGCACTACATCAGCCTGGCATGCATAATCGTCAAAATGCCGCTGCCGCCTCGGCCGTCGCCGCAGTACTTGGATTAAAAGAGGATGAGACCAAAGTCGCGCTCGAAAACTTTGCCGGAACATGGCGTCGTTTTGAATACAAAGGAACGTTTATTAATGAAGGGGGAGCGATACCGGTCTTCGATGACTATGGTCATCATCCGACGGAAATTGCTGCCACGATTGCCGGTACTCGTGAACAATACCCTAATCGACATTTGACGGTAGTATTTCAGTCACATACTTTCTCGCGCACCCACGAACTTTTTGCTGATTTTGTGGCTGCACTTAGTAAGGCCGACACTGTCTTCTTGCTCCCTATCTACGCAGCGCGAGAAGAAAATACGTTTGGGGTGACAAGTGAGCAACTGACTGCAACGCTAGTTAAAAAGGGTGTCAGAAGCGAAGTGTTTCAAACTCATGGAGGTGCAGCGGCAGCGGTGCGCGAAGAGACACCTCAAGGTGGTGTAGTAGTAGTGATGGGGGCTGGCGATGTGACCAAGGTTGCAGAATTATTGAGTCAACCCATAACCAAGTAGGCAAGTATAGAGAGAACGTCCTGGAAAAAATGTTGACAAATTAACATTTTGACTGCATAATAAATACTGGTAGTTCCTTAAATTTACAATCTACAGAGGAGTGTTTTAATGATTGCGTTAACCATCATGTCTGGTGCAGTAACCAAAAAAAGAAAGCTGACGTTTTTGACGAAGGTCAAGCTCCGCTTGTCGCTTCGCCTTGCAAAATGGCTTCATTTCAACCAGGTGCCGTATTGGTTTGTGTTTCCGCAAGGAGCACGTGACCATGAGCCGGTCCGCCCGTGCGATATTATGAGTCGGTATGTACTCATGCATGACCCATATTGCACACAGGTCCATGTCCCGTGTGGTGAAAATCTACTCACTCGTGCCGACCGAGTGGCCTTTGTTGAGCAGATTACACAGAAGCACAAAGCCAAAGTGTTTGGTTTCGGGATGATTTTTCATCCGGATCATTACCGCGGACTGGAAGACGACCCGATGAAGGAAATCTTTGATTCCGAAATGCCGGGTTTCCTGTATGAGCAACATGAAAATGTGGTACCGTTCAAGCGACCAACCAAGTAGAACGGTTCTTACACTAAAGGCGAAGCACATGTGCTCCGCCTTTTCTTTTGCCTAAAGGAGTGGTAGCGTAGACTGATATGAAAAAGACTGGCACTCTCTATGTAGTCGCTACTCCAATTGGTAACATGGAAGACATCACCATGCGTGCCCTTCGTATTCTCGGAGAAGTAGACTATGTGCTTTGTGAAGATACGCGTGTGACTGGTAATCTCCTCAAACACTACAATATCAAAACCACCCTCAAGCGGTATGATGCGCACACGAGCGATAAGGTACATACTGAGATTGTGGCTGATTTGGAGGAAGGGAAGCAAATTGCTCTTGTGTCTGATGCTGGTACGCCGGGTGTTTCAGACCCAGGGGTATTTTTAGTAGCACAGGTGCGGGAAAGTGGAGCTGGTCGAATCGATGCTATTCCTGGTCCTTCAGCGGTAACTGCTGCCTTTTCTATAGCAGGTCTCTCAGGTAATCAATTTTCATTCCTTGGTTTTGTGCCGCAGAAGAAGGGAAGGCAGACTTTTTTTCAGGAGCTTGAGAATTACGATCATCCGGTTATCTTCTTTGAGTCAACCCACCGCATTATGAAGACGCTAGAGTCCCTTAAGGCAACACTACCGCCAGAGACTAAAATGTTGGTAGCCCGCGAAATTACAAAGCTCTTTGAAGAAGTAGTGTCAGGCAGTGCCGAATTCGTTTTTGACTATTTTACGACCAACCCAGACAAAGTGCGGGGTGAGTACGTAGTGCTGGTAGATTGCTGTTGACAGATATTCTTTAACTTGTATGATGGTGGTCGCCTAGTTTTTTTCAACTCAAACCATAAGGAGTAAACTTTGAGTCATCAACAAATTAATCTCAATTCCTATCGCCAACAACAGTACTGGTACATTGAAAACGTTATGCGGCAATATCGTCCCAAGGAAGCGCCTTTAGACGTTAAGCCCGCACAAATGATCGATCTGCAAAGTTCTGTACCTGCGCATATGCCGGTGTCTGACCTAGACCCTAATGACGGCTGCTAAATAAGCGATTAAGAATCAAAACCACAAGAGCTTGTGGTTTTTTCTATGTATAAGAGTAACTTGTCCCTGAGGCAAAGGCAGTACAGGGCACCCGGCGAAATTTGTTGCAAAAAGAGAAGATTATGGTGTTATTAATCCACATTTTGGTTTTGTCTTGCGTGTGCGGTATACTGCCGAGTAATGTCTAAAGAAACGCTTGTCTTTTTTATCGGAATTTCTCTCATGCTTATTCCTTTTTTAGGTATTCCCGAAAATTGGAAACAGTACGGTATTGCGGCCATCGGAGCCTTTCTTGTTATCATTGGCTATATGCTGAGACGCGCTCTCTATTTTACCCGTATAGACCATGGTAACGGCGAACGGGGCGACAATTCATTTGTGGAGACAACCCAGCAACTCTTTGTTGAACGCGAGTTACAATAGAGTAATCTATGAAAAAATACGTTGGTGTAACCCTAGGGGCAGTGGCCGGCTTGCTGGTCTTGGTCAGCTATGTCTCTATTCCCGACAGTGACCTTGCCTACCAAAAGGGTGAGGCTTTAGCTCTTAAGACTACTAACGCCGCCACAGAAGCTACTCCTGCAGCTGTCGAGCCGGAAGTCGTGGATGTTCGTCCAACCACTACTCATGTACCGCTACCGCGGCAAGTCAAAGCTATTTACATGACCTCCTGCGTTGCTGGTACACCAAGCTTCCGGGAGAAGCTACTTACTGTTGCTCGCGACACCGAAATCAATAGCGTCATCCTCGATATCAAAGATTATTCTGGTACGATTTCTTTTGCGCCGACTGATTCCACCTGGTTACCGGCTTGGCAGGATGCTCGCTGTGGGGCACAGGACATGAAAGAATTTGTTGCACAAATGCACGAGCAGGATTTATATATTATCGGTCGTATTACTGTCTTCCAAGATCCATTTCACTCAGTTCGTTTTCCGCATCTAGCGGTGAAAAAGCTCGACGGCAGTACAATTTGGAAAGATGGTAAAGGACTCTCATTTATCGATGTTGCTGCTAAGGAATATTGGGACCATATCGTCGCACTCTCTGTGGATGCATACAATCTTGGCTTCGATGAGCTTAATTTTGATTACGTACGCTATCCGAGCGATGGTAATATGCGAGATATTTCTTTTCCGCACACCAATGGCTCAGCCTGGCCAGGAGACAAACAGGCTAATCTTGAAGCCTTCTTCAAATATCTTAATGCAGAATTAGACAAAGAAGAAAAGTTTGCCACTCATCGTCACCTTGAGACCGGCCGGGCTTCTTCGACGCCCTGGACTTCAGTAGATCTTTTTGGTATGACGACTACCAATTACGACGACCTCTCAATCGGGCAGGTGCAAGAACGAGCGGCACCGTACTTTGATTTTGTGGCACCAATGGTGTACCCCTCACATTATCCAAAAGATTACTTAGGTCTAGGTGATCCTAACCTCAGTCCCTATAAGATTGTCTATCATGCGATGAAGACCGGTGTGGAGCGTATGCAAGCAACTACTACGCGCATGCAAGGCTTCTTGCACGAGCGAGTCGGTACTTCAACACCAGCGGTATATACCAAACCAACGTACACCGGAGACCGACTCCGGACGTGGATTCAGGATTTTGATTACGGTGGCAACTATGATACGGCCGAAGTACGTGCACAAATCCAGGCGAGTTATGATGCTGGGGTATATTCATTTATGATTTGGGCCCCGTCTAATATCTACACTAAAGGTGCACTTAAAGCTCCTGATACCTACGAAGTGCCAGCACCAGCAGAAGAGAGAGAGTAGAGACTGTGGCTAAGAACACCGCTTGGCTGCTGTTAGTACGGTATGATAGTAGAATGGAAGACGAAAAAACCCCGCGTCGCTTTTATGCTGTACGAATCGAAGATGATATGCCTCAGTCAGGACTCGGACTGTTGATCCCTGGTGCTCGTAAAGCTAAAGTCGCAAAGGTAATTACTTCAAAAAAATACTCCCAGTACGCGACACTACTGTTACTGCCGCTTCTAGCAGCAGTGTTTGTCGGAGTAGCAGGTGTTATTGGTTTGGAGTCACTCGCTACCACCAACACTGCGCAGATCCCACAACGACCACTTACTGCTACATCTATCGAACAGAGTATCCCGCTCAACTACGGAGTGCAGATTGCACTCTCACAACCAAGCTATTTCGCCGAAACTCGGGACGCGTTTATCGACGCCGAATCCACCTTTGTGGAGATAGATCAAAGTGCGATGACGCTCCGTTATTTTGAGAATGGAGTACTGGCGCTCAGTATGCCAATTTTAGCTAAAGGCGAAGCTGGTTCATTGTGGCAAACCCCAGCCGGACTGTATCAAATAGAAGCAAAAAAAGAAAAACAATTCTCGGCAGTGGGACAGATGTACCAACCGTGGAGTATTACCTTTCAAGGAAACTATGTGATTCATGGTTGGCCTGAGTACATTGATGGTAGTGGAGTACCGCCGGAGTTTACCGCTGGTGGTATTCGTCTCGAGAACGAAGACGCTGAAGCGCTCTACGCCAAAGTCGAGACTGGTATTCCTGTGTTGGTCCACCAGATAGATGCGACTGAGGAGGCTTTTGTCTACGAACCAAAAATCCCTGAACTCAAAACACCGCACTATCTGATTGCTGATGTGAAGAGTAGTACAGTGTTGGCAGCGAGTGATATCGATACTGCAGCGCCGATTGCCTCAGTGACTAAGCTCATGACTGCGCTTGTAGCTGCTGAGCACATCAATCTCGATAGTAGTGTGTATGTGCATGAACCAACGTTTGTACAGTCGCTGATACCGCGTCTCGGTGATAGAAGTAAGGTCTCAATGTATAGTCTGCTGCAACTACTGCTTGTTGAATCATCAAATGAGGCGGCAGAAGTAATTGCGGCACAGTTGGGGCGAGAAGAATTTATGGACAAGATGAATCAAAAGGCTCGTAGCCTTGGTATGGTGCACACGCACTTCGCTGATCCGTCTGGTCTTAGTGCAGAGAACACCTCGAGTCTGAGCGACCTTCTCCGCTTAGCGCAGTATATTTATACCAACCGCAGTTTCATTTTGGAGTTGACTGCAAATCAAGATCTAAAGACTGCGCATATTGGTGGTGAGTTCGGTCCGTTAGTAAATTTTAATGAAGTGGAAGGACTAGAGAATTTTATTGGCGGTAAAGTCGGTGAGACCATTGCGGCCGGACAGACCTCCGTTACGCTCCATACACTCGCAGTAAAAGGAAAGACACGGGTACTTGCGATTATTATTTTGGGCTCTGAGAATCGCAATGAAGACGTGCGCCAGCTGTTAAGGTACGCTGAAGAAAGATTTGGTGAATAATAGTAAATAAAACTTTATCTAGACATAGTCGCGAAACATTTGATTATTGTACTGAGTTAAGTAATAATACTTTATATAAGGCCTCAATTTGGGAGGGTGATTTCCCTCGTCTTCAGACGATAACTTCAGTATAATTAAGGCAATGACTGAAGAATACCGTAGAGCATCACATACTCTCTTCTCAATCAATCTCCATATATGATGGATTACCAAGTATCGATACAAAGTCCTTAAAGGTGAAATGGGTCAACGAGCCAAAGAGTTAATCAGGAGAATCTGTAATGAAGAAGGAGCAGAAATACTCTCAGGTGCCATAGCTCCAGACCATGTCCATATCCTTATC
>CAIMDH010000003.1 GCA_903839715.1 uncultured bacterium | reverse complement strand
TCCAGTCACATATCCAATCTCTGGGTGTGCAGCTTGATATGCTTTTACCGCAGCCTCTGTAATAGGGCCAAAGTATCCCGTATTATTTGCGAAGGTAAAGAATCCCTCAGCGCGCAAACGCTTTTGCAATTCAGCAACATCTGGCGAAAGAGTTGAGCCGATTCGCATATTCACAAGGAATTCAAAAGTTTCTGTCGTATGTCTAGCAACAACGAGACCCTCGCTTGACGGCACGCTACCAAGTGCGACAACTGTTCGCTCTGTTCGATCAGATCGAACATACGAGCTTATATTACTTGCATCGCCATCTGAGTGACATCCGGCATCAGCTGCATCTTTTACTCCGTCATTATCATTATCTTTGTTATCAGAACACTGAGCTTTAGTCCCACTTCCACCACTTCCATTACTACTACTTGCACTGCTTACTTGGTGATTCCCAAAGTTATATGGACCAAAATCAGGAAGTGCTTGTGCATGCGCTGTTGGGATAACGAAGTCCTTAACCATGGCGAAAATGTCAAAATTTCCAGCACTTAGACGTTCACGTTCACTAACTTCTATAACATGAGTATTGTCATTTTCTATTGGATATGTCTGACTCCAACTTGTTGGTGAACCATCTGAAATAGTCCACTCACCTTCAGGCACATTAAATGAGTAGTATCCGTCTTCATCGGTGTCTGTAGTGAAGGTGTCTTCACCATTTGTAATACTAACTTCCCAGTCTACAAGAGCGCTTTCGCCCTCCTCTCTTTCCTGAACATCATTTCCGTCGCTATCCACATCGTTCCAAACGTATCCATACACAAGATATGTTGGAACTTCGGGCTCAATGTACTCTCCGAGACAAGTTACGCGTACATCATCAATAAATGCACCGATGCCGTTTGATTCACCATCGTCAATAAACTGAACCTCGATTTCACCCTCATCATTCACAAGAATCGTCTGACTATTGGAATACCAGTTCATTTCAGGATTTTCCGTCATATCATAACTATAGGTGCTCTCGTGGTATTCTTCTTGACCCCCAAAAATCAGAACGCTAAATGAATTATCATCTCCAGATGCTTCTGGATGATACGCATAACGATAGCTTATTTCGTACTCGTATCCCTCAAGTGCTCTTACGTTCTGAACAATTTGATTAGATTCATCACCATCAAGTTCTGTATATTGTTCGCCATCATATGCTGGCATTTCCTCAGTTCCTTGAATAATTTCAATCGTTGAGAATTCATCATCTATATTATATGAATCCCATATTGCTTCATTGTCACCAAACAAATCTGAACCTTCTACAGCAGGATCTTCAAATGAACCGTTTTCAAGAATATTTTCTCCTTCTTCACAAGTCAGTATTTCAGGTTCATCAGCGATAATTTCGGCATAGCCAAAATGTAGCGACGCAACTCCTCCATTAACAATCTCAACTAAATAGCAATCAGGAGCGTCAGGGTCATCCACAAGTGGCGATGCTGTTATTTCTTGTGTATCCTCGTCGGTATTGTTTGGATAGGTTTGTTCGGTCATTACAGCTAACTCCTGACACACTTTGTACTCTCCTGCAGGTACCTCATAAAAGTAAAATCCATCACCATCACCACCAACATCTGTCGTAGCAGAATAGATGAGAGAATCATCCAGTGCAGAATAAAAATTGACAGTCCTACCATTTATTCCCGATTCATCACCCCAAGAACCATCTCCATCTACATCGCTCCATACTTGTCCTGAAATACTGTAAGTAACTGGTGGCTCTGCAATCACCTCATGGTAGCCAAAAAGCTGTGACGCCACATCTGAATCAACTACCTCATTCATATAGCAATCAGATAGACCACCTTCACCTAGCGGAAGTCCGCTCTCTGCTGTGGGGTACGTTTGCTCATCAGCACCTCCTGTTACGAGACATACGTAATACGTGCCGGCCGACAAACTATCAAAAATAAAGGATCCGTCACCGTACTCGGACCCCCTTGTTTCAGTTACGACGCTAGTAAGCAAGTCAAAATTTGAGTCGTAAAGCTCTATAGTCACATCGTTTCGGAAACGTTCATCCCCATTCGCTGTGCCCGAACTATCTTCGTCCGTCCATACCTGACCCGAAATACTGTACGTTGGTATATCTACAGCAAACGCAGTAAACACATTTGAGACTCCACTCAACACGCTCACAAGAGCAATAATAGTAGCGAAGGCAAGCATTTTTTGCACACCAAGCTTAGATATGATTGTAAAATTCATTGTAAAAAGTTAATTAATTACTTCCAAATAAAAGTACAGAACAAACAACACAGTAAAAAAGCGTCACTTACTCTATATTAGTATAAAACAATACTCCTTTTACACAAAAGCACAAGTTGTGCGATACTAATATCAATTTAGCAACAATCAAAAAACACCCCATACTTGTGGGGCGTTTTTTGACATAAGATTATTATTTCTTAGCTACTTTCTTTGTTGCCTTCATAGCTACTTTTGCTACCGCTTTCACGACAGCTTTCTTGGCTACTGGCTTAGCTGGCGCTTTTGCTACTACTTCCTTCTTTGCTTTTAGAGCAGGAGCAGCCTTTGCTACTTCTACCTTCTTCGCTTTTGGAGCAGGAGCAGCAGCTTTAACTACTTCTGGCTTTGCTTCCT
>CAIMDH010000002.1 GCA_903839715.1 uncultured bacterium | reverse complement strand
TTATTAAAAAAGATAATCAAACGGAGTTCCTACATGATGACCGAACGCTCTTCGTACGAAACTGCAGCTACATGGTTGTACCAAAATGCACCCACACCTCCTATCCACTCACTGTTCACTCCTGTACCAATATTCCATAACCGTATCGCTCGTGGAATCGGCACACTATGGCAGCGAAAGGATGCGAACTGCATCATCACGGCGACACATATCTTTAGTCGAGAACTCGATTACGGTTTCTGGACCTACAGAATCCCACACGACGACGCACCAAGAATGTACCCTATTGAAAACGCCCAACCAATAAAGAGCGTTCACGGGTACGAGGTGACTTTATGTTCACTTCCACAAATGATCTATTCTCCTTACTTTAAGGGATTTATAGATTATGACATGAATGCTGCCTTAGCAGACATGTTTAGTCGAAGTCAGTCGTCAAATGAAAGATGTGATAAGCGGTTCACTTCGCTTGCTACAGGAATCAGCTACACCTGCGCCGCAACTCAACTGCTGCACAACGGTGAAACTGTATTCATTATCAACAAGTCTGGAACTACTCCTGGTGAAAGTGGAACCGGCTTTATTGATAAAGAGAGTAAGTTGTATGTTTTAAGCTTCGGCTTGAATCATACCTCAGACCCAACAATAGGCTCTGCCTATAGCGGTCTCTTCCCAGTCCCTGAATTTAATTTACAAAAGAAGTAACAGCCGTTACTCCAATGGAAAAGCCAATGGAGTAACGGCTTTTTCTTATTCTTTGCTTCGGTAAAAAATTATCAAACCAATTCTACACCGACGTGACTGCGAAATTTTAAGCTTTATTTCCCTTGTTCCTTTTTCCAATTTTTGAGGGCTTTTATATTGGCTGATTTTAAAATTTTATACTTTTTCTTTGTATATACCTCAAAAGATACTGCTTTATCTGCAAAGTAGTATTCAACCTCTGTAATAACACCATCTACACAAGTAGTTTTACTCCCCTCTCCGTTCATAGTAAGTTTGCTACTGCCGTCATAGGTACACTCCTGACCTTTCTGGGGAAATGATGCATAGAAAATATTTTCTGGATCCTGATTAGCAGTTAAGAACTTTTTGTATGATGATAATTCCTTTTGCTGTTTTTTTAACTCCACACCAAGTTGAGCTGAACTATCACTCATTGCCTGTACAAACGCACTACCAAAAATTTGAAGTATAAAATCAGCATACGTAACTTTTTTTCCAGAAACGTAGTATTTTCCGTATTTTCCTTTAGTGCATGATATAGAAAATCCTTCTGGTAATTCATTTAATTTACTTTTTCTTGTTTCGTCACAAAGTTCGCCATTTATATCGTAAAATGCTTTTTTCTTTTCAAATTCTGCTTTTGTCACTTCAATTTCATCAATATAATACAGATCTTTCTTTGCTCCACTACACTCAGATTTTTGTATAAAAGATCCTTCCGTTCTCGTAAAATTACAACTTGGTTCAATGTTGCTTATTCCACTAATATCTTCTACAGCACTTGCAGACTGACTAAAAACTAAGAATACAAAAGCAATTAAAAAATATTTTTTCATTTTTTAATTATACCCTATATCGTTTAGGGTATTAACGCTTATCCTCCTTAATCAACTTTGTTTATTTAAAATACTTCTTCCCTTTGAGCTTGTCCGGTAAGAGTGAGGTACCGGCCGGTGGGTACATTTCATACCCTTCGCCATACCCCTCGTCTTTCATGAGTGTGGTCTGGGCATTACGTAGCGAAAGTGGAATTGGGAGATTACCGAAATTGCGCACGTCGCGCTCAGCAGCCCGCAGCGCGTCGTACGCTCGGCGATCTTTCTTAGCAGTCGCCAGATAGACCACGGCATGCACGAGATTGATTGTGCATTCTGGATACCCAATAGTCTCAACCGCGCGAAAGACTTCGTTTGCCACCACAAGCGCTGTAGGCTGCGCCATTCCCACATCTTCGCTCGCAAAAATCACCAACCTCCGGGCAATAAACTTCGGGTCTTCTCCTGCTTCTGTCATCCGGGCCAGATAGTATACCGCCGCGTCAGGATCGCTCGCTCGCATACTTTTAATGAATGCACTGATGGTATTGTAGTGCTCTTCCCCTTGTTTGTCATAGCGTAAAAAGGAGTTTTGGAGTGCCTCAGTGAGAGTTTCTATTGTCACATCAGTATAAAGCGCCCTAGCCGCATCTATCAGTGTCAGAGCTTGTCTGGCGTCGCCAGCAGCCATGCGTATTAGCCATTCTGTTGCCTCACTATCGATAGATACGCCACTACGAGCAATAATCTCTTGCATCTCTGATTCAGTAAGGGGCTTGAGGGTAAAAACACGACATCGAGAAAGCAGCGCTGAAATAACTTCAAAGCTAGGATTTTCGGTCGTAGCGCCAATCAATGTTAACTGCCCGCTTTCCACAATCGGCAACAAGTAGTCCTGTTGTGCTTTATTAAAACGATGAATCTCATCTAAGAAAAGTACCTTTGGCAGGGGCGACACTTCATCTACAATCGCTTTAATATCGGCCTTACCCGCACTCACTGCTGAGAGCTCATAAAAGCGCGCACCGATAGCCTTAGCGTAAATCCGCGCCAGCGTCGTCTTCCCTACCCCTGGCGGTCCCCAGAGGATAAAAGAGAAACGATGTTGCTTTTGCATTGCCTCATAAAGAGGTTTACCAGGTGCCACCAAATGCGCCTGTCCAACATACTCAGCAAGAGTTTGGGGGCGGAGTACCGCCGCTAAAGGTTCCATAAGACCATGGTACTCTTACCTACATAAAATTACCACACGTTTTCTTATAGAAAAAGAAAAGCCGTCCTCCAGGTGGCTTTTTCTGGAGAACGGCTGGTTTTAATTCCATAGCGGCTCTGTAAATATGGGTCGTTTTCAAACGGCTCGGTCATGGGGCT
>CAIMDH010000001.1 GCA_903839715.1 uncultured bacterium | reverse complement strand
GACTTTAACTACAACATCTTCTCTGACCGTAGTGGAAAAAGAAAATTACGCCTCAAGAAATATGAGCTAGGAAAATACAAAGACAGAAATTACTACCACCATGACCGAAAAGGCAAAAAAGACGAGATGAAGGTTATGTCAGTGGAGGAACTGGCTACTATTTATCATATTCCAGGCAGTTCAATTGTTACTCCAACTTTGCCACGTATTACCTCAGCTCGTAAAGAACCACCAAGCAACTTGCCGACTGGTCTTTCAACACCAATTTAACAAAAACAACCCCAGATACCGTTATGATTGACGAAGACTACACTACGGAAGAATTCACAGAGATAAAAACATCACTGCCACCAAAAAGACGAAAGTTCTTTATCTGGCTTGTGGGCAGCGTAGCTCTACTTGCCACCGCAAGCTTCTTCATCTACTCATACCTTCTAACACCACCAGCGAATTTTCCGGCAGGACAACCGATCACTATCGAGCTCGGCACTAGCCTTCGAGCCGCTGTACGTATTGCAGAGGAAAGCGGATTAGTTCGTTCAAAATGGCTTTTGCATTTTGAACTTTATCGACACCACAAAGACACTGCAGTCAAAGCTAGTACGTATATTTTTGACAGACCACTCACACTTGGTGAAGTAGCGACTAAATTAACAGAAGGCGACCATGACACCACTCTTGTTAAAGTCACCATTCCTGAAGGCAGCAGTGTTAAGGATATTAGCAAAATTGCATCTGCAGCACTAGACAACTTTGATCCCGACACCTTTCGTAACTTGGCGCTCGGCCAAGAAGGTTACTTATTTCCAGAGACGTATCACATCCCTGCTACATATACCGCTACCGAACTATATACACTACTCAGCAACACATTTAATGAGCAAGTTCAGTCTCTTGAGCCAGCGCTAAGTGCGCATACTTTGACGCTAACCGAGATAATTATTCTGGCCTCAATCATTGAACGAGAAGCAAATACCGAAGAAAGCATGAAGATTGTGTCAGGAATTTTGCAAGAGCGATTACGGATCGGTATAGCGCTCCAGGTCGATGCATCGATGGAGTACGTACTTGATAAACCCCTCGATCAGCTTACTGCTGAAGACCTGAAACAAGAATCATCATACAACACCTACCTGAATCGTGGCCTACCGCCAACCCCAATCGGCAACCCTGGTATTCAAAGTATTAAAGCTGTCCTCAATCCCACTCCAACCGACTACCTCTTTTACATCACTGGCACCGATGGAAAATTTTATTACGCGCGTGACTTTGAAGAACATAAGGGAAATATCGCTCGATACTTGCGCTAATTTCAGCTCATGATAGCGTATCTAAAAGTATGAAGAAAAAGAAAGTGTTTGTCGGTCTATCAGGCGGCGTTGATTCGTCAGTGGCTGCATTACGTCTTATGCAGCCAGGCTACGATGTAGTCGGTGTATTTATTAAGGTTTGGCATCCAGATTTTTTGGTGTGTAACTGGGAACAAGAACGCCTCGATGCCATGAGAGTAGCGGCACATCTTGATATTCCATTTTTAACTTGTGACGCAGAAGCTGCCTATCGCGATGATGTTGCGCGCTATTTTATTAGTGAGTACTTAGCCGGGCGGACTCCAAATCCAGACGTCATGTGCAATAAGCATGTTAAGTTTGGTGCGTTTATATCATTTGCCAAAAAGCATAACGCGGATTTTATCGCTACCGGCCACTACGCCCAAAAGCTACAGACAGAGAGTGGGGAAGAGTTGCACCGTGGCACCGACACCAATAAAGACCAATCTTATTTCTTGTGGTCACTCTCAAAAGAACAATTAGCCTACTCACTCCTGCCAGTTGGAGACACCACAAAAGACCAAATCCGCCAAGAAGCTTCGCGTGCAGGTATTCCGACTGCCGCAAAAAAGGATAGCCAGGGTGTTTGTTTTCTTGGTCATATTGATATCAAAGAGTTTCTTTCCCATTATGTAGATTTGGTCCCAGGCCAGGTACTAGACGAGACAGGCACGCCGATTGGGACGCATCAAGGCGCTCTCATTTACACAATAGGACAACGACACGGCTTTACTATCGATACTGCCAGTGCCGCCAGAGATGCGTACTATGTAGTTAGCAAAAATTGTAGTCTAAATACCATTACCGTCAGTCCGTTCAAACTTCAGCTACGTCCTCAAAATGAGCTCTTGCTGGTCGGAGCAGAATTTCGTCAAAAAATTATTGAAGGGGTGGAATACGAAGCCCAGACTCGCTACCGGCAAACACCATTTCGCGTTATCGTGCGTAGTATTGCATTTGACCAAATTAAATTAGAACTCATCGAAGCCACTGACGCAGCTGCCATTGGTCAATCCTGTGTACTATACAAGGGATCTAACTGTCTAGGGGGTGGTATTATAGCTTAATGCATGTTCACATTACCAAAGCTGATGGCAGCTCTGAGTTCTTTAAAGTAGAAAAGCTACGCCGGTCACTACGGCGTGCTGGTGCTTCACCTGATGAAGTAAATAGTATTGTGACCCAAATCATGGCCGAACTCTATGACGGCATGCAGACACAAGAAATTTACCGACGTGCTTTTACACTCCTGCGTGAAAATGAACTACCGTCCGCTGCACGCTACTCCCTGCGGCGTGCGCTTTTTGGTCTTGGACCGACCGGTTTCCCGTTTGAACGATTTTTGGCTAGACTTTTTGCAGCAGATGGCTATACCACCAAAACCGGCATCATTCTCCAGGGACACTGTGCTCCTCATGAAATTGATGTTGCAGCCTATAACGCTACCAGTAGTTTTATTGGCGAAGCCAAATTCCATGCTCGCCCCGGCATCAAAACTGACCTCCAGGTTGCCATGTACTCATACGCAAGACTGCTTGACCTAAAAGGTACTACGATTTGTTCAGACAGTGTTTGTGGAGTTGCGGAATTTTGGCTCATTACAAATACCAAATTTACCAGTACAGCCGAACACTATGCTGAATGCGTCGGGATTAAAATGCTAAGTTGGGACTATCCACGTCACAACAACCTTCACGACCGTATCCAACGAGCACAGGTCTATCCCATCACCGTAATGCAAAGTCTGACCAGTAGTCAGATTGCAACCTTAATTACCTACGATATTATTATTTGTAAAGATATTACCGATAATCCTTCTGTGTTACAACACCTCCATCTCACTCAAAGTAAGCGTGATTCTATAGTACAAGAGGCGCTACATATTACTAAAGGATTAAAATAACCGCCCGAAAGCGAGTTCTTGTCAATATCGACGTTATTTTGCTTGTGATATAATCGTTTTATTACTATATTCAGAAATTCACACAAGCAATATGTCAGATGAAAAACAAGAAGGGCAGAAGACAGTCGTCTCATTTATCGTAGGTCTACTCATCGGCGGACTCCTTGTCTGGGCGTTCTCAGGTCCCTCAGTTGAAGCTCCTAAGGATGCCGACAAAAAAACAGATACTGAAAAAGTTGAACCAAAAGATGAAAAAAGTGAAGATGTAAAAACAAGCGAAGTAAAAACTGAAGAAACTACTACTCCTGAAGTAACAACTCTTCCAGTCGGCGATGGAAAAATAACAGTTGAAAACCAGGCAGCTGGAAAATTCGTGACTCTTAAGAGTGCCACCTACCCAATTAGTGAAGGTTGGATTGCAGTACGCGATTACCAAAACGATCAGCTAGGTGTTGTTCTAGGTGCAGCTCGGTTTAGTGAAGAACAAGGATTGGTACCAACTGGAGTAACTCTCCTCCGTACCACTACCGCCGGTAAAGAGTATGCGATTGTAGTATACACAGAAAACGGCGACAAAAAATTCAACGTAGCGGACGACAAACAGCTTGATTCTGTTTTTGCCACCTTTACAGCAGAATAATCTCTTAACTCACCCACACAAAATGCCCCTCTGGGGCTTTTTGTTTGGACAACACTTGAGCGATGGTATACTTGATTACAATATGGCTGAATACATCAAAAAATATAACCCAAACCGTAGTGCTGAGTGGAATTATGGTGGTGCAAAATGGCGACTTTCACGTTCAAAAATTGATTTTTTCTTTGAGTGCCCACGTTGTTTTTATCTCGATAACAAACTCGGTACCAAGCGACCATCCTTCCCCTCATTCAACCTAAACATTGCCGTTGATGAGCTGTTCAAGAAAGAATTCGATACCTACCGAAAAGCCAAGACTCCACACCCAATTATGACCAAATATAATGTGGCTGCAGTACCATTTGCACACAAAAGCATGAATGAGTGGCGTGATCCCTTTGTTGGTATTGAATACACCGAACCAGAAACGGGACTAACTGTCTCTGGTGGTGTAGATGACATTTGGGTCACTAAGGACAAAGAATTAATTATTGTTGATTATAAATCAACTTCAAAAGATGGCACTATTACAGAGCTCTCCGACAGTCCCTGGGATTTACAGTACACGAGACAACTCGGTGTCTACCGTTGGCTTCTTGAAAAAAATGGTTTTTCTGTTTTACCAATCGGCTACTTGGTGTATGCCAATGCCAGCAAAGATCTTCCTACCTTTGATGACAAACTCATTTTTGAGACCACCCTCGTGTCTGTCGAGACTGATATCGAGTGGATTATTCCAACGCTCCGTAGTATTAAGACCTGTCTTGATAGCAACCAGATTCCTGCAATTGGCGACCGTTGTGAATTCTGTCCGTACCGTGAGTCCTGTGGCAAAAAGCTCCAAGCTATCCACTATGCAAACAAAAAGTCCTCCTAGAGCGCTCTATACCTTTAGAGAGCGAGTAGAGAGGGTAGTAACAGCCATCCCTAGAGGAAAAACATTGACGTATCAAGAGGTGGCCCGCCAAGCTGGTAACGCCAAAGCCGCCCGGGCTGTAGCCAACATTATGGCAGCAAACTACAGTTCCAACATTCCCTGTCATCGTGTCATTCGGAGCGACGGCAAAGCGGGTGGCTACAACCGCGGCGGTGAAGAAGCTAAAATTAAACTACTCTTACGTGAGGGTTGGTTACCGAAAAGCACACCAGTTTAGTTTTCAGGTTTTTTCTAAGGTGTTACACTAGTACCATATGTATTCATATCGTGTTGAGCAGGCCATTCGTGCCGCTGCCGTCCTACACAAAAATCAACTCCGCAAAGGTTCAATGCCGTTCCCGTACATTACTCATTTAGTCGCCACTGCTTTTACGTTGATGGATTACACCGAGGATGAAGATGTAATTATCTCGGCGCTGCTACATGACACGCTCGAGGATACAGACTACACTATTGAAGAGTTGCAAGAAGACTTTGGTGGTCGTGTCCGTGAAATTGTCGAAGCTGTCACCGAACCAAAAAACACTCCCGATAACCGCATTTCCTTTAAAGACCGCAAACGGATCTATGCTGAGCAACTGAAGAAAGGACCTCAAGAATCAGTGCTTGTAGCAGCAGCTGACAAAATTCACAATTTCCGCACCACTATTGAAGACTACACTGATGCCAATGAGCGCTACATTCAAGATTTTGGTAAAAATTTTGACGAGCGACTCGAGGCGTACCATGCCACAGACACCGTGACCGCTTGTGCAGCCGCTACCCAGACGGGTGCCCCAGCCAACAATCAGGCCGGACACGATGAGTACGATCAGGCCTGGAT